>VGOF01000159.1 GCA_016875975.1 Chloroflexota bacterium
TACTGTTGAATTCAGAGAAGATGCAACAGCGATAACCATCAGTGATGACGGCAGAGGGTTTACACCTCCTCAGAAAATCGGCAGTTTGGCCAGGGAGGGGAAACTTGGAATGACGGGAATGCAAGAAAGGGTTCAGCTAGTCGGCGGCAATCTGACAGTACAGTCTGAACCGGGAAGGGGAACCAGCATCACCATAGAGCTGCCGGTGTAAGCAGAATCTCAAGGCGTCCAGTCAATAAGTGTTGTTTTCCAGGTGTCACCTGCCACAGGTGACACACCTGCCGATAAAAACCATGATGGCTACCTACCTTCCTGGTGGGTTTCGTTTGCTCTACGGCTTGCTCAATCCATGCTGTTGCGTTGATTTTGAGCCAGCTTTTCCCTACAATTCGTTTCCAGTGCTGCTGGCGTTTTTGATTTACCGGAGGAACTGTCATGAGCAAGTTTGCTGAGAAGTTACAGCATGTCCATCGTGGACCGATAGCAACCATGGGTTTCCGCAGGTCTGGCGAGGAGGAAATCCCCCAGATGCTGGTTGTGGCCAGCCTGGCCGATGTCGGCGCCAAAGCGGCCAAAGCGGTAGCAAGTGCTGATGCGGTGATTATCGATAGCCAGGACTTGTCCGCAGAGGATTTGAAGCAGCTAATGAGCGCTTTAGGGGATGTGCCTGCTGGGGTATTACTGGACAGCACTAAACCAGGAGAAGCTGCCAAAGCGCTTGAAGCCGGATTGGATTTCGTGGTGATTGACATAAAAACCCCTGTGGAAGCAGTGAACAAGGAAGGGCTGGGCAGGATTCTAAAAATAGAACCCTCGCTGGACGTAGTGCTGGCCAGGGCTATCAACAGCTTGCCTCTTTCTATTGATGGAGTGTTGATTGCTTCAGATGATTCCGTGCTTACCATTGAACGCTTGCTTGTCTGCCGGCGATTTGCCGACCTGCTGGACAAGCCGCTGCTGCTCACTATGGGCTCATCTGTGGGCAGCAGTGACCTGAGCAGCCTGTGTGAAGCCGGTGTCAAGGGCATAGTGGTGCCTGCGGGACTAACGGCGAAGGCGCTTGGTGAACTAAGGAAAGCCATCTCTTGCTTGCCCAAGCCAACCAAGCATAAGACCAAAGCTTCTCCCATTATCCCCAGGATTGCACCAGAACCCGAGGCCGTGGTTGAGGAAGAAGATGATGATGAAGAATAAGCCTGGTGCCTACTAATTCTCTCAAACTCCTATGACAGCTAACCTGGGTTTGTTTCTCCTCTCGGCAGCAGCTATTTCACTGTCTGGCGTAATGTTACCAGGGCCGCTTACCGCAGTGACCATAGCTAAGGGGTATCGCAATCAAAATGCTGGTAGCTGGATTGCCATAGGTCATGCCGTTATCGAGTTGCCCCTGATGGCGCTGGTCTATTTCGGATTTGCGCAGTTCTTCACATTCCCCCAGGCCAAGATGGTCATTGGTGCGCTGGGTGGCATGATGCTGGTAGCAATGGGGGCTATGGTGTTCTTCAATCTCAAGAAGGCGACAGGGGAGGTTGCCGACCTGCCCTATAACTCGCTGACTGCCGGAATCATGATGACCGGCACTAACCCTTATTTTTTCCTGTGGTGGGCTACAATTGGCATTACCTTGATAGCCGGTGCTGCTGCTTTCGGGCTGGTTGGGTTGCTGCTATTTGCGGTGGTTCACTGGTCATGTGACCTGCTCTGGGAGCAGTTTGTTTCTATGAGCGTCTTCAGAACCAGACACCTGTGGACACCCGGGGTGCAGCGTATTGTCTTCGGAGTTTGTGGGACCATTCTGGTAGGATTTGGGGTTTATTTCTGCATTTCAGTGTTTGTCTAAGCTTCCCTTGTTGTTCGCATTGATTCCGACTGAAGCAAGTTGCTATAATGCCCACTTGGGTTCTGGCCAGACCAGATAATCGCCCCAATAAACTACAGATATAAAGGAGAGCCATCGATGAAAACACGGATGACCGAAACATTTGGAATCAAACACCCGGTTATGCTGGCCGGTATGGCCTTCGTCAGCTTGCCTAAACTGGTGGCGGCAGTTGCCAATGCTGGAGGCCTGGGCATGTTCAACAGCGTGGCCAATACCCCCGACCAGATGAAGGGCATAATCCAGGAGATCAGGTCGTTGACCGACAAGCCCTTCGGCGTAAATGTCACCTTGTTCTTTCCCAATGCCAAAGAGAATGCCGAGGTGGCTTTGGGAGAGAAGGTTCCCATTATCAACTATGCGCTGGGCAAGGGCGATTGGATTATCAAGGCTGCTCACCAGTACGGAGGCAAAGTCATATCCACAGTAGCCACTGAGCGTCATGCCCGCGCCGCCGAGCGAGACGGAGCTGATGCCATCGCCCTTACCGGTCTCGATGCTGCGGCACACGGGGGGGAGACTGCCTCTATGGTGCTGATACCGCTGGTGGCCAGCAGGGTCAAGATTCCAATTGTCGCTGCTGGTGGTTTCAGTGATGGCAAGGGATTGGCTGCAGCCCTGGCTCTAGGCGCCGATGGTATATCAATGGGTACCAGGTTTATGCTTACCAAGGAAGCTCCGGTACACCAGAAAATCAAAGAGGTCGGCCTCAGCGCCCAGTCCGAAGATACCCTGCGCTCCGACAGGATAGACGGCCTTCCCGGTCGCTTCTGGGCTAATGCCGCAGCCAAGAGGATGGTCACTGGCAAAATACCACTTGGCCAGGCCATGGCCAATGCGCGCAAGGTAAGCAAGGAGATGGGCTTGCCCATGTACAAGCTTTTCTTTGCTGGTTTGAGCCAGAGGGGTGCCCTTGACCTGGCACGCCAGGCAGTAGCGCTTGGTGGCCTCAACCTGGCTGACGACCCCGGCGATGTGCAAAACGTGTTCCTACCACTGGGACAAATTTCCGGCAGGATAGACGATATTCCCACCGCTGGCGAGGTGGTGGAACGGACAGTTGCCGAGGCTGAAGAAATCATCAAAGCACTGCAGAAGAAGCTGGGCTAACAGCAGGCAAGCTACCGCATATTTGCGGAGAATCTGAGTGCGCAGCGAAAGGCGAAGCTGTGGAACTAACTGTCATTGAAGCTCTCAATTTGGGCGATGCCTGGTTTCAGTGTTTGCGCAAGGCTCTGCTGGAAGGTCGAACCTATCAGATACACCAGGGGAGCTTCGAGGGAAAACACCGCAAGGAGATCCCATTAGTTGCAATCATAATCAAGAACCCCTCCGTCAGGCCATTGCGGCCTGATGTGCCTACTGGTGTTCCCCCCCCGACCACCGATGAGGTAATAGAGGAATATCTTTCATACCTGATGACTGCAACCAAAAAGGAAAACGAAGAGTACACTTATGGGGAGTACCTGGCATCGCAGATCGAAGAGGTAATCAACAGATACAAAACCGGCGGATATGATACCAACCAGATGTGCATGAACATCGGCGACCGCAACAGCATTTACATGAAAGACCCACCCTGTCTAAGGGTGCTGGATACTCGAATTCAGGAAAATGCCCTCCATTTTGCACTCTATTTCAGAAGCTGGGATTTATGGGGTGGCTTCCCCACTAATCTGGGCGGCTTGCAGCTTCTCAAGGAGTACATGGCTAAAGAGATCGGAGTAAAAGATGGCACCATCGTGGCTTTCAGCAAGGGGCTTCACCTCTACGAGCATTGCTGGGACTTGGCCAAGATGGTTTTGCGGATACCGCTGGAGTAGGCCGTGAGCAAGAGCATACAAAAAGCCACCATATTCCTTTGTCTCACATTCCTTGCCAGCTATCTGATGGTGACCCTGTATCTGTACTTGGGTGGGAAGTGGGTCATGCCTGGCACGCTTATTGTCAGTACCGCTTACATGTTTGTGCCCATGATTATGGCCATTGTGGTGCAAAAGCTCATCTACAAAGAACCGTTGAAAGAGCCGCTGGGTATCTCCTTCAAGCTGAACTGGTGGTTTCTGGTAGCCTGGCTGCTTCCACCGCTGATAGCATTTGCTACCCTGGGAGTAAGTTTGCTGCTGCCCGGAGTGGAATTCTCGCCTCAAATGGCGGGACTGATGGAGAGGTTCAAATCGACGCTCACGCCGGAGCAACTACAGCAGATGGAACAACAGATGACTGCTTTTCCCATACATCCTTTCTGGATTTCGCTGCTCCAAGGGCTGATAGCCGGCATAACTGTCAATGCCGTTGCTGGTTTCGGGGAGGAACTAGGCTGGCGAGGATTGCTGCAAAAGGAATTCGGTTTTATGGGGTTCTGGAGGTCGTCTGCCCTCATCGGTGTCATCTGGGGAATATGGCATGCCCCACTCATCCTGTTGGGGCACAACTATCC
>VGOF01000160.1 GCA_016875975.1 Chloroflexota bacterium
GGGTCGATTACACCATCAATAGCTGACCTGAGTTTGGGGTCGCTGAGCCTTCTGACAAGGCTTTTTGTTGCTGGAAGCCTAAGCTCTTTGGCGATGGCGTCTACCAGTTGTTTGGCTGACACCAAGTGATGTAACAGGTAAATGACTATGCGTACCGATGATGGATAGGTGTCGTGCCTCTGGAAGTAGCTTTCCTCAATTCTCTCCAGATACTTAGCTTCTTCTATTTTGCTTGCTAGCACCTTCTCGTCTTTCGCGGTGAGTAGGGATACTTTGCCTATCTCATGCAAGTACATGCGAACCGGGTCATCTATAGCTTCATGCTCACTGGGCTCGATGTCCAGGGCAAGGGCGGTCTTCGCATCTAGCTTCGTTGCCCATTCCTCGTCAAACTCGTCAGATTTTTGCTCGCCCCAAGGGGATGGGATTTTGGCAACTACGTCTTCTATCCCTTCTTCATCGAAGTGAACCCATGCAGCATCGGAGAGTTCAAACGATTCTGTGTTGTGTTTGAAACCGTCTGGGTCTTGTTCGTGCTGGTTTTCCTTGTCTGGGATTGTGGGGGCGTCGCCGTCTTTTTCGATGGGAACCACTGACTATTCCTCCTTGGCACCAGCAGTTGGGTTATGACCTCGCTTGGTGAAGATACTTCTCAAGTGTTTGCTTTCTTCTATGCCTTGTTCTTGCAGCTTGATGAGCTCGGCCGTCGGGCCACCGCTTTCAGCTTCCATGGTCAGAAGCTCTGCTTTTCTGGTTTCCAGGTTTCTCAGCCATTTTTCCTTTAGCCGTAGTATGCAATCGTCCATGGTCTGCTGTCTTAAATCATCACTTTCGTCGATCGATGGGGGGAATTTCTTAGTCAGCAAGCTCTCTAAATGGTCATGGATGCTGCTATCAATGCTCTCTTTAATTGTATCGCAACCACCGTTTTCTTTCAGCTTTAGAAGCAATTCTCGGTTCTCAGTGCGTTCAAAGTACTCAGGTAACAGTTCGGCAGTTCGTGGGTGGAGTTCCGGGTATTTCAGCAACAATGCCATGCAATACTCTTCGAGCGCGGATTTACCAGCCAGGAATGACGTGATTTTTGTTGTTGAGGTGAGGCTCTCTTTTCTCCTGAGAGCTTCTCTCTTTCTTTGTTGAGTGCGGTACTTGTCTAGTGCGTATGCTATATCCTTATCGTCTACCTTAAGTAACTTTGCCAGCTTTCGGCGGTAATAGGTTAGCTGGATTGGCTCTATTATCCGTGAAAACAGTGGTAGCAAACTTTCTACGACCAAGGATTTGTTCTTGGGGTTGTCCAATTCAACTCTAGCGGTTTCTGTATCAATGGCAAAATCAATGAAGGATTTTGCGTTTTTGATTAGGCTATCCCATTCTGCGGCGTTATTCCTGATTATTTCATCTGGGTCTTTGCCTGCAGAGAAAACGGCAACTCTTATATCTGCGTCGATGATGGGGGTTTGCTTGAAGTTTGATTGCCCAGCTATTTGAGTGAACACTGGGACTTCCTTTTTGTCCATTGCTTGTTCGAAGACCTGTTCGCTTCTGAGGGTGGCTTGTTTGCCTGCGGTGTCTGCATCAAGTGCCAGCACAATATTTTTGGTTGATCTCTTAAGGATGTTTAGTTGCCTCTCGGTTAGAGATGTTCCCATAGAGGCGACTGTGTTTTTCCATCCGTACTGATGTGACGTAAGGACATCCATATAACCTTCTACGATGATTACCTGGTCGTTTTGCTTGATGGAGGCCTTAGCCCTGTCAATTCCGTAGAGTATACTGCTTTTATCGAATGTAGGTGTCTGGGGAGAATTGATGTATTTGGGCAGTGATTCATCCAATACTCTGGCGCCTAATCCTGCCACCTGTCCTTGTATGTCTCTGATAGGGAACATGAGGCGATTACGGAAGCGGTCATAAACTCCTCCTTCTTCCCGTTCTATCACTAGCCCTGCGGCTAAGAGCTCTTCTTTCTTGTAGCCTTTACCAGTGAGGTATTGCAGAGCATTGTCCCAGGCATCTAGACTAAAACCTAGCTGGAAGTCAACGATAGTTTGTGTTGACAGTCCTCGTTTTGTTAAATAGCCTCTGGCTGTTTCTCCTGCTGAGGTGTTGACCAGTATGTGATGGTAGTATGCTGCTGCTGCTTCGTTTAGTTGAAATAATCTATCTTTTTGTTTGTCTTTAGCCTTGTCTTGCAGTTGAGGTCTCGAGGGTAAGGCTATGCCTGCCTTGTCAGCTAGGAAGCGTAGAGCTTGTCCGAAGTCTAGCCCCTCTTTTTGCATGACGAACGCAAAAATGTCGCCGCCGGTGCCGCAGGCACCAAAGCAGTGCCAACTTTGCCTGTCTGGGAATACATAAAAAGACGGCTCCTTCTCAGCGTGGAAGGGACACAATGCCTTATAATTTCGCCCTGCTTTCTTCAAGGCGACGTATTCGGAGGCTACCTGGACAATGTCCAGTCTTTGTTTTACTTCGTCAATCGTACTCATTGAATAATCTAGGGAAATAATCGTTCCGGGTCGTAGTGGCAAAATTTTGATGCTTTATTATGTTGAGAACTCTTCTGCCATTCTTGCTGCATAGTGGTCCGTCATTCCAGCGATGTAGTCGGTCACCTTTCTTTTGATGCTGTCATTCCTAAGAGTGTATTCTTTTGGCATTTTCTCCTCGTGCTTTTGAAGATACGAATATAGAAAGCGAATTGTTTTCCTTGCTCTGTTTGTTTCTTCTGTTGCTAGGCTTGGGTTATACACTTTTTCGAAAAGAAAGTCACGTAACGTGTTGGTTGCCTCTAAGATATTGGGGCTCATATTTATCGTCGGTTTTCTCGTCTGACTATGGTTAAGGACATGGAGCGATTGTCCGACGATATCATACACTAAGGTGTTGATCCTTTCCGAAGAGGAATGACCGAGTGTTTCCATCACTGACTTGGGGAGCCTGTCTTCGGTGATGACGTTGGCTCTTATGGCGTCGCGAATGTCATGATTCACGTAGGCAACCATGTCGGCCATCTTGACTACTTGACCCTCAACAGTTTCGACGTCATTCCAGCCTTCCCCCAGGACTTCTATCCCGCCTTTGGAATGCTTGAGTATTCCATCGCGTACTTCCCAGGTGAGGTTTAGCCCCTGTCCATCTTTTTCCAGGAGGTCGATTACTCTTAAACTTTGTTCGTTATGTCTGAAACCGTCTGGGTTGAGCTCGTTCAAGATATCTTCTCCGATGTGACCAAAGGGAGTATGGCCTAGATCATGCCCCAGAGCGATTGCTTCGGTTAAATCCTCGTTCAGGCCTAAGGCTCTGGATATAGTGCGAGCAATTTGGGCGACCTCTAAAGTGTGTGTCAGGCGTGTAACGTAGTGGTCACCAAGGGGTGCAATGAAGACCTGTGTCTTATGTTTGAGGCGGCGGAAGGCATTGGAGTGGATTATTCTATCACGGTCGCGCTGGAAGTCGGTTCTTATCTGGCATGATTCCTCCCATTTCAACCTGCCACGGCTATACCTGCTTTTAGATGCGTGGGGAGAGAGTCTTTCCTCAGCCTCTTCAATCCGCTGCCGAATATAAAGGTTAACCACCATAGAATTTTGGCCCTAGTTCCAGCTAATCTGGCTGAGCTTTTGGTTTATTTTACCTTTGCTTCAGCGGCAGCAATTATCTGTCTGGTTGTATCGATCATATCTGGAGTGACCGAGACGGAAGTGATGCCCCATTTTACGAGGTTTTCTGTAAGTTCTGGGTAGACTGACGGGCCCTGCCCGCAGATAGAGCAGGTGACACCCTTTTCCCTTGAGACTCTGACTACCTTTTCTATAGCTTGAAGAACTGCTTCGTTTCTTTCGTCAAATTGCTCAGCTAGCTTAGGGTTGTCCCTGTCTATTCCCAGTATGAGTTGCGTTAAGTCGTTGGAGCCGATGGAAACCCCATCGATGCCTGTATCAATGAATTTCTCGATGAGGAGAACATTCGATGGTACCTCGACCATCATCCATAGCTTGAAGTTGGGGAATTGGTATAGTCCTTCAGCCACGAGGAACCTTTTGATTCGAATTATCTCATCCACGAATCGGACGAAGGGGATCATGACATATACATTGTCGTATTGCTGGCAGACGTTCTTGACGGCCTCTACTTCTAATCTCAAAACCTCGGTCTCTCGGGTGTATCTGGAGCAACCTCGATAGCCTAACATCGGGTTTTCTTCTGGTTCTTCGTACCTGTCACCGCCTTGTAGGTTCCTATACTCATTGGTTTT
>VGOF01000161.1 GCA_016875975.1 Chloroflexota bacterium
GCAGTCTTGCCACGCCCGTCTTCGGCTACTGACGCCAAGGCATCCGCCTTGTGCCCTTTTCTCTTTGACCTACATCAGGAAAAACACAAAAACCTATTCACTTGTTAACGTACAAACCTGGTTTTTTCACCAGGGCGACAAAGTATACACCACGGTTCTGGCTTGGTCAAATGCGAGGTATATGCTTTGACGTAGATTGTTATTCTAACCCACAAACCATTGTCTTGTCAAACTGTAGTTGTGCGGTTATTCAGAAGTGGAACAGGCTCTCCCCCCTGAGCAGGAAAGCGACCAGTACCAGCAAGGCGGTGGCGTAAAGGAGGTCGAACCAGAACCTGCTCAGTATAGCTGCTAATTTTATCAGGCCCACTATGGGGAAGCCGAGGAGAGCCAGGGGATTTTCCCTCCAGGAGCTTTTGGATTGGTTCCAGAGGGTATCGGCATCGCTACTGCTGGGGAAGGAATGCATGGCTATTGATATGCCAAGCCAGCAAAGGATGTAGGTGAGGGAACTTCGGGGGATGATTATGGCGATGGAATATAGGATTACGGCGATAAGTGTGTTGATGAAAAAGGGTGCGGTGTCTATGAGCAGGGCTTTGCTGTAGCTATCTGGCTGTTCGTGGATGACATATCCTGACGGATTGCCCAGTCTGAAATAGCAGACTTTATGGACCGGGACGCGGGCAAAATCACAGAGGAGCTTGTGAGCCAATTCGTGAACAATGATACCGGGAAAGGTAAGTATGGTGATGATGTTTCCCAATATGGGGTTGCTGCGCATTCTTAAATATAATACGGAGTTGACTGATGTGCTCTATTCCCACTCTATGGTGGAGGGTGGTTTGCTGGTGATGTCGTAAACCACGCGGTTGACGCCGGGCACTTCGTTGACGATACGGTTGGAGATGCGTGCCAGCAAATCGTAGGGGAGGCGTGCCCAGTCGGCGGTCATGGCATCCTGGCTGGTGACGGCGCGCACTGCTACCAGGTAGCCGTAGGTGCGGAAATCTCCCATGACGCCAACACTTCTGAGGTCGGTGAGGATAGCGAAGCTTTGCCACAGTTCTCGGTACAGCTTTGCCTTCTTTATCTCGTTCATTACTATCCAATCCGCAGCTCGTAGCAACTCCAGGCGTTCACGGGTCACTTCGCCTATAATGCGGATAGCCAGTCCGGGGCCAGGGAATGGCTGGCGCATCACCATGTCTTCTGGTAGGCCAAGCGATAGTCCCACCTCTCGCACTTCATCCTTGAATAAATAGCGCAGCGGTTCGATAAGCTTCAGAGACATCCTGGCGGGCAGGCCACCTACGTTGTGGTGTGTCTTTATCTTGGCAGCGGCTTTGGTTTCGGCTGAGGTACTTTCGATGACATCGGGATAGAGTGTGCCCTGTGCTAGGAAATCTACCTTGCCCAGCTTTGAGGCTTCGGCTTCGAAAACCTTGATGAATTCCTCTCCGATGCGGCGACGCTTTAGTTCGGGGTCAATTATCTCTTTCAGTTGGGCCAGGAACCTGTCTGTGGCGTCCACGTAGACCACATTCATGTTCAGGTTGTTGCGGAAGGTGTTGAGAGCGCGCTCAGGCTCTTCGCGTCTTAGCAGTCCGTTGTTCACGAAGATACAGGTGAGTTGGTTGCCTATGGCACGATGTATGAGTGTAGCGGCAACGGCTGAATCTACGCCGCCTGAGAGGGCGCAGATGACTTTGCCGCCTTTGATTTGCTCTCTGATGTTGGTCACCGATTCGTTGATGAAATTGCCGGCTGTCCAGGTTCCCTGGCAGCCGCATACCTGGTACAGGAAGTTCTGGATGATGTTCTTGCCTTGTGGGGTGTGCACTACCTCGGGGTGGAATTGCAGGCCGAAGATGTTCTTGCCATTTCCAATTACCGCATTGGGCGAGTTCTCAGTGTGTGCCAGGGCTTTGAAGCCGGGGGGCAGTTCTACTATCTCATCGCCATGGCTCATCCAGACGGATAGCGAGCGAGGCAGGCCAGCAAAGAGGGGCGAGTCATCATCGGTGGTGTGCAAGATGGCCTGGCCGTACTCGCGTTTGATTCCAGGGCTCACTTGCCCGCCTAGTTGGTGCGCTAACACCTGCATGCCGTAGCAGATACCAAGTATGGGCAGACGGCTTTCGTAGATATTCAATGGAGTTAGCGGTGCTCCTTCCTGGTAGACGCTGGCTGGACCTCCGGAGAGAATGAATCCTTTGGGCTGGAGAGCAGTGATTCTCTCCCAGGGAGCATCGCAGGGAACTAGCTCGCAGTAGACGTGACATTCGCGAACCCGTCGGGCGATGAGGTGGCTATACTGAGAGCCGAAGTCGATGATGGCCACTGTTTCTTTGGCTGGGGATATTGCCTCTGGCGCGGCAAATTGCTCACCCTGCAATTCCTTGGCGATCTCAAGGTAGGTGGAGACTTCGATGTCGTCGCTGGTGGCTACGCGGTGGGTTTTTGCTTTGTCAGCCATATCATTGTTGGTTAATTAAAGTATATCATAGGCTGGCAGTGCAAACACTGCTTTTTCTTCTGCAAGGCGCAGATACTTGATTACGGTGGCAGCAAATGCGACACCCAGGCGCCGCTGTAGGCGAAGAATATGTGTTTAGGTATTCTGCCTGCGGCACCAACCAAAAGGAATTTCCACAGGGGGAAGCGGAGTAAGCCAGCGATAGCACCGGCTATGTCGAATAGGGGGTTGGGTATCAGCGCCAGCACGAAAATGGTGAGGCTGCCCCATCTTTTCATCCACTCTACCATCCTGCTATACATACTTATGTTCTCTATGGCTATCCTGCCGCCGTAGCCGAAGAGATAGCCTGTTATCTCTCCGAGCGTCCCGCCAATGCCTGATATTACTCCTACCAGGAACGGGTTTAGTATGGCGCCGAGAGTAGCTATCAGAATCCAACCTGGTACTGGTACTACAATGCTGCTGGAAGTAATCAATGAGATGACGAAGACGCCGAGATAGCCGTAAATTCCTAGCTCTGTAACCTTGTCGCGATAGATAAAGATGACAGCAGACAGGGCTATCACGAAGACAAGGGCTAGTATCTTTAGATAGTGCTCCTTTAGCCAGGGACGCCTTTCGGTTTGCTCTTTGGGTGGGGCTATCTTGCTAGGTGTTTTCAACTGGCTTTCCCCTTATCATGATTACGGAAGCGGAACCCATCACCATGTACATGGCGCAAACTCCTAGCATGATTGAGTATCCAAGGCTTGCCTGTCGGGCATTGAAAAAATCAATGGCAGGGCCGATGAGCCTGGCCAGAGCACCAGCTCCGGCTGTGGCTATGTTGGTCAGGCCGAGATAGCGAGCTTCTTCGCCCTGAGGGACTATATCTGTGGCCAGTGCCCAGTTGGAGGTGAGGAAAGAACCGGCCGAGATGCCCAGAAGGCCGCCGGAAAGCATGATGCCGGTGAGGTCATGAGCGAAAAAGAGGGTTGTAATACCAATGATGCCGACAAATCCTGAGCAGAGTATTATTGGTTTTCGGCCGAATTTGTCGGAGAGATAGCCTGCGGGGTAAGCGGTGATAAGTAAACAGATGCCGATGGCTACTATAAGGTCTCCTGCTGCGCCTGCTGGGTTTTCGATTTTAACAACATCTCTAAGGTAGTACAGGGCGAAGCTCTGGAGTGTTCCCAGTGCCATAAGGATGAGCAGCCGTGATACCAGAAACCAGATGAAGTCTTTGTGCTTCTTGGCGTCTATTTTATAGGCGTTAAATCTATTTTTTAGCGAGAGTGGCTGGACGTTAGTCTGTGGCGTCTCCTTCACTGTGATCATGGTGGTGACCATGGCAGTCAGGAGGACTACGGCAGGAAACCCTATGGCCAGCCACATCCATGATTCTTTGCCTTGAGTGGTGTACATGTCGAGGAAGTAAGCCACGATGCGGACGAAGGTGATGCCTGCCAGTATCTCTGCCAGGTTTTTCACTGCGGACGCTATTCCCTTTCTGTGAGCTGGCACCAAGTCTGGGATGAAGGCTTGAAATGGGCCTTGGGCGATGTTGCAGGCGCACTGCAGCAGACAATAGCCTATAAACAGGAAAACGAAGCTATTGGCGAGGCCGATACTGGGCAAGAAAAGCAGCGCTAGCAGCGTTCCAACCAGGATAAAAGGACGTCTGCGGCCCAGGGGAAAGTCTGAGCGGTCG
>VGOF01000162.1 GCA_016875975.1 Chloroflexota bacterium
CTGCCGCATATCCATCAGGGGCTTAGTGGCAACCATAAATTGTGATACCAGCGCTATTCTTCAAATTGACCGAAGGAAGCTGGAAATTCTGGCTGAGAGAGGCTTCACAGCCAGATTCGGCAAGATAGAAACGATTTCGAACCTGCCGGCCATTCAGCACATCCTGGATACCAAAGAACCCATCTTTTCCGCAGATGCAACAGGCGGCCTTGCCTTCGGCTGCGTGCCTGCCGGGCGCTCTGTGGGCTCGCTGATATGTTCGCCGATAATCATCAACGATACGGTCAGAGGCCTTATCCATGTAAGCTCTGCCAGCAAGAACGCCTTTAGCCTGGAGAGCAGGGAATTAGTTGAGTTGCTGGCAAAGGAGCTGTCCATAGCTATGGAGCGCTCGTTCCTCTATTCCAGTGCCCTGGACATCGCCATAAGGGACGGGCTGACCGGCTGTTATAACCGCAGGAAATTTGATGTGGATATTGTTGCTGAGATTGCCGCTGCCAAGCAACGGAACGATTCAGCATCACTGCTGATGCTGGATATAGACTGGTTCAAAAAGTATAACGACTATCATGGGCATCCCAGGGGTGATGTATTGCTGAAGCAACTGGTTTCCCTATTGAGGTCAAACACAAGGCCCTTCGACAAGACCTATCGTTACGGCGGCGAGGAGTTCGCTATTCTCCTTCTGGACGCCGACAAAAAAGTCGCTGCCATGGTTGCCCAGAGGTTACGGGACACGGTCTGGCGAGAGAAATTAGAAGGTGCTGAAGCCAGTCAACCAGAGAACAGGGTAACAGTCAGCATCGGCGTGGCCAGCTATCCGGAGGATTCCAGGAACGCAACGGAGCTGATAGCGTCCGCCGATTCCGCATTATACCAAGCCAAGAAAACGGGGAGGAATCGGATTTGGGTTTTCAATCAGTAAACGCTGAAATCTGCTACCAATTGACTACTAAATCAGTACTAAATTGCTATTCACCCCGTCTTCGGATAAGTGTATAATCCAGTGGGATTTTCTGGCACAGAGAGGCTGCCTTGGCATATATTCACTATTCTTGAGGACACGATGACATGAGATTACGTGAAAGAGCTTTAGTAATAATGGCTGCGATTATCATCGCATTCGTCGCCGTTTCCTACGCAATTTCCGAGGGCATACTGCTCCAGGGATTCGCCAGGGTGGAGGAGGGGCGAACAGGTACCGACGTAGAGCGCGCCCTGAGTGCCCTGGATACGGAAATATCCAACCTCGATGCAATCGCTCACGATTGGGCAGCCTGGGATGACAGCTATGCCTTTATACAGGACCGCAACCAGGAGTATCTGCAGGCTAATGTGGTTGATTCTACCTTCACCAGGTTGCGGTTGAACCTGACGCTCTACGCTGACGCCACGGGGCAGGTAGTCTTCGCCAGGGGTTTTGACTTCAATGCTGAGCAGGAAATGCCCGTCAGCCAGGGTCTTCAAGAATACCTGGCTGAAAACGGAGCTTTGCTCCGCTTTCCCAATGAAGAAAGCGGCGTATCCGGCATTATTATGCTGCCTGAAGGCCCAATGCTGGTCGCCTCACGACCTATCCTCACCAGTGAGGGTGAGGGCCCAATGCGAGGTGCGTTGCTCATGGGGCGCTACCTCGACCCTCAAGAGACCAGGCGCATAGGCGATGTAACCCATCTATCTCTGAGCTTACACCAGCTCACTGGTTCTCCGTTGTCCCCCCAACTGCAGGCAGCGCGTTCGTCATTGCTTAAGGGCGAAACTACCTTTGTGCAAGCGGTCAATAAAGACATCATCGCTGGCTATGGCTTGCTCAGGGACATAAGCGGCAACCCTGCACTGATTCTTAAAATAGAACAACCCAGAGACATCTACCAGGAAGGCGTAGCCAGCGCTGGCTATCTTATCCTGGCACTTACAGCAGTTGTCTTGCTCAGCGGCGTATCGGTTGTGCTCCTCGTGGAAAAGCTGGTGCTGTCCAGATTAAGACAGCTCAATGCCAGCGTCGCCGGGATAGGCAGCAGCGATACTTCGACGCGTGTTTCAGTTGCCGGCAATGATGAGATATCCAGCCTGGCTGAGTCCATCAACGACATGCTGGAGAGGATAGAAAAATCGCTGGCTGCGTTGCGTGACTCAGAAGAAAGGTACCGCCTGCTGGTGAACAACGCCAGCGAGGCTATTATAGTTATCCAGGACCTCATGATTGTATATGCCAACCCCTGGGCAGCCAAGCTGAGCGGCTATCCGCTGGACCAGCCTCTATACTTAACCAAGCTTGTTCACCCCGATGACAGGCAATTTGCGGCGGAGCGTCACCTGCAGCGGATAAAAGGCGAGAAAGTTCCCGAAACTTACACCATCAGGATTGTCGATAGCAGGGGAAACACCAGGTGGGTAGAAATCAGTGCAGTATTTATAAACTGGAGAGGCAAGCCAGCCACGCTGGTTTTCCTGAAGGATGTTACGGAATACAGGCAGGCGGAGGAGGCGCTAAGGCAAAGTGAGGAGAGGTTCCGCGTGGCTGCGGAGAGCATAAGCGACCTTATCTGGGAGTGGAACGTCAAAGACGGCACCTTGCTCTGGTTTGGCGATATAGACGGCATTCTGGGTTACCAGCCCGGGGAGTTCCCCAGGACATTAAAAGCATGGGAGAAGGCGGTTCATCCCGATGACCACGATTGGGTGATGGAAGCTCTTCAAAGGGGGGCAGATGGGATTGCGCCGTACGATGTGAAGTACCGCGTATTGAGAAAAGACGGCAGCATTCGCTACTGGACAGACCGCGGCACTGCAACCATCACGGACGAGGATGGACATGCCCAGGTAATGGTTGGCGCCTGTAGCGACGTCACCGCCCATGAGCTGGCAATGGAGGCATTACAAAAGTCCGAGGAGCGCTATCGAACCGTCCTGGACGAGATAGAAGATAACTATTTCGAGGTTGATCTCGCCGGGAATATGACTTTCGCTAACGATGCCTCGTCTCGCACGCTGGGCTACACGCAAGAAGAACTGATGGAGATGAACTACCGTGTTTTCATCGCCGAGGAGCACAGGGAATCTCTCTATCGCAGCTTCAACACGGTGTACCTGACTGGCAAGATGCTCAAAGGAGTTTCCTATGACATCGTTCGCAAAGATGGCAGCAGGGGCACCGGTGAGTTTGCGATTTCGCTGCGCAGAAACGAGAAGGGGGAGGCCATCGGCTTCCGCGGGATAGGCCATGACATCACTGAGCGCAAAAAGGCAGAGAAGGCGTTGAAAAAATCGGAGGAAAAGTATCGCACCATATTGGAGCAGGTGCAGGACAGTTATTTCGAAGTTGACCTGGCTGGCAAAATGACTTTCTGCAACGATACCACCTGCCGTGAACTGGGCTATGCCAGGGAAGAGTTGATAGGAGCTGACTACAAAGCTTACGTTGCTCCGGAAGATGCGGATATGATATTCAAGACTTTCAACACTGTCTATCAGACCGGTACCACATCCAGAACTGACACATTTAAGATAATCAGAAAAGGCGGCACAACTATATTCGGAGAGACTTGGGTTTCTCCATTGCGAGATGATAAGGGCAAGATGGTCGGATTCCGCGGCCTCAGCCGGAACATAACGGAGCGGGTGAAGAATGAGGAGGCGCTGAGGCGGTCAGAGGAGAGATACAGGACTATCCTGGAGGAGATAGGAGATGGCTACTTCGAGACGGACCTCGACGGCAATTTTACCCAGGTCAATGATTCGCAATGTCGCCTATTAGGTTATTCCAAGGAAGAGCTAATTGGAGCGAATTATGGAGTCTTTATACCTCCAGAGAAGAGCAGGACTGTGTTCAAAGCCTACAATCATATGTATCGCACGGGCGAGCCACTTAGAGACTTTATCGACGATGTTATCCGAAAGGATGGAAGCCACGGATTTGCCGAAACCGCTGCTTTCCCTATAAGAAACGAGAATGGTGAAATCATCGGATTTCGAGGAGTTCGCCGCGATATTACCGAGCGCATGCGCCTGGAGGAAGCGAGGAAGGAACTGGAGTTCAAATCACAGATGGCCAGCCGATTAGCTACCGTGGGAGAGATGGCAGCAGGCATCGCCCACGAGATAAACAACCCGCTCACCGGCGTCATCGGCTATGCCCAGTTCCTGATGCAGGAGGAGCTTCCCGACAGAG
>VGOF01000163.1 GCA_016875975.1 Chloroflexota bacterium
CCCAATACCGTTGAGTATATCGTCTGGGAGCTGAAGGTCAAGGGGAATTGCACTGAGGATATTATCTTGTTTGAGGAGAGGAGTGAGGTGGTAGGCTATTGCTGGCCGGTGGTAGACCGTGGCAGGGATTCAGCCACGGGCAAGAGCCGGGGGCGTATCTACATGCTGGGCGTGCACCCCGAGCACAGGGGCAGAGGCCTGGGTAGAAAGCTGCTGCTGGCAGGGATGAGGCAACTCAAGGGAAAGGGACTGGAGATTGTGGAGATAACTGTGGATAGCCAGAATGTTGCGGCTGTAGGGCTATATCGCTCGCTCGGCTTCGAGGTTGTGGAAGACACCTTATGGTATGAAAAGGTTATAGGTTAGGGGTAATCAGGCGCTCCTGGAGCAAGTTGCGGTACTCTTGCAGTACCCTATCGGCAATATGGGGCCAGGCGAATTTAGCTACTGCCTCTCTCCTTACTTTGAAGTGCTGTCTCCCTTCGCCATTCCGGGATAGCGATTCTGAGGTCCTGCTGGCGAGCTGCTGAGGGGAGTTATCTGGTATTAAATAGCCGATTTCGGCATGGCGGACAACGTCTCTCATCCCCCCCACGTCAGTGGATACTATAGGTGTGCCGCAGGCCAGGGATTCCAGGGCTACCATGCCAAAGCTCTCGTAGTAAGAGGGGATGACGCAAATATCGGCGGCGCTGTAAAACAGGGGCAGCTTATCCTGGGAGACCGAACCGACAAACGTCACCCTGTCTTCGATATTTAGCTCGCCTGACAGTTGTTGCAATATCGCCATTTCGTCTTTGTTGTGCTCGTCACCGCCGACTATCATCAGCCTGGGTGGATTCTGGGATGCAATCAGTGGTAGTGCTTTCAACATCTGGCGTAGTCCCTTTAGCGGTTCGACCCTGCCCACGAAGAGCACCAGGCTCTCATGGTCGAGGCCAAGCTGCTGCCGGGCATAGTCTTTGCCCAGGGGTCTGAATAGTTCCATGTTGACCCCGCAGGGGATGACATCGATTTTGTCCGGGCTGGCACCGTAGTGCTGAATTAGCTCCCTTTTTTCTGTTTCAGTGGAGGCGATAATGAGGTCGCAGTCCTGTACTACCTGGCGCTCGCCCTCAATCCTCAGTTCTGGCTCATCTTCGCCGATGCCGATGTTGTTCTTGGTTGCGCCCAATGTGTGGAACATGCACAGATGTGGCACACGCCACCATAGTTTTAACTGTTTTCCGATGAGGCCCGATAGCCAATAGTGACTGTGGAGCAAGTCGTAGTTGAGGCCTCTGGATTTTCTGAAGTTCTCCACGCCGCAGATAAAGCCCTGGAGGTAGGCGTAGATAGCCAGCTTGGGGATATCGTCGTCGCTGCCAATTCCCAGATGGATAAGGCGGACATTGTTATCTAGCTCAATCACCTGCTGGTGCTCTGGGTCATGAGCGCGGGTGTAGATATCCACGTGGTGTCCTCTCCTGCCCAACTCGCATGAAAGCTCTTTAATGTAGACGTTCATGCCGCCGGTATCACGGTTGCCCAGCTTTCCCAGAGGGCAGCTATGAACGCTGAGCATGGCTATTTTCAATTGTTCAGGCATTATTTCCTACCGTATGTGAGGGAGCACTGATAGATTGGCAGCTCATGGCCGCCGAGATGGTACTTGTATTGCTCGTCACCCTTCAGAAAATCGTATTTCTTCTTGCCTCTCTCGATGCTGTCTTTTATGCTCAGTGCCTTGGAGAGCACTCCCACGCTGAGCCAGGCGTATTGTGGGTCGTAGCCGCTATTATACAGGTAAACGTTGTTTTTGTATTCAAAGGCGATGGTAGAGGCGGCGGGTCTGGAGTTCACTTCCAGCAAGCCGAGCCTGAATATTTTGCGGTGAGTCATGGTTTTGGTGATGTCTCTAAAAAAGGCTTCTCTTTCCGGTGTCATGAACTCAGCTTTGTCCTCTCGGCTTTCGCGGAAGAGCTTGAGAAAGGTATCGATATCCTGGGGGCTAGCTTCGGAGGAGCTTCTGTAGTTTATCTCTCCTTCTTCCTCGAGGCGTCGCAGTTTCCGCTTAAGTTCGTGCCTTTGTTTGCTGGCGAGCATCTGTAGATATTCTTCCCAGGTGGCCGGCAGGTCCAGTTCCACGGTGACGTCTATCTGGCTGCAAGTCATTTGCCATCCTAGCTGGTGGGCTGGGGTGGGCATGGTGGTGATAACTGTAGAGTCTGGATGTAGTGGGGCAAGAGCCAATTTACGTATGCCCTCTTTATGGAGGTTGTCGAGGAGAACGTGGAAGAAGATTTCGGCACTATCGGGAGCGACGACGAAGTCCAGGTAGTCGCAGACATCAATGTTGCCAATGAAGGAGGCGACATCTTTTTTGACCATGAGGGGGGCGATTCCTATGACATTGCCCTGGTTTTTGATTGTGGCCAGATGGAGACTGGCACCGGAGTTGAGATGCTGCCACCAGATACTTGACCATTCAGGGGAGGAGAAGATGGGGACAGTTGGCGATTTCTCCTGGAGTTTTGTCCATTCGGAAGAAAGGGAGTCAAAGGTTTCCAGTGTGTATTGTAGGTCCATGGGTTCTTGCCCAGGGTGATACTGAAAGATTGCGCTACATGTGTTCCTGGCTATTAGTCTTGCTTCGTAGGTATGCGGTGCGGTTGGTGAGGGCAGAGAGAGCCTTTATGGCGTCTTCAGGCATGGTAAATGTGGGAATGCCTCGTTTGACCAGCATCGGCATACCCTGACGCTGCTCGCTGGAGTGGCCGGGGACGATGGCTATTGGCTTCTGGTGCTTGTGATAGATTCCTTCCAGGTTTGAGATGAATTGCTCTTCATGGAGAAAAGCGTAGCACATCATGAGGCAGGAATCTACCGCTTCCAGCACGATGTCCAGGGCTGTGGTGTAGATGGTTGCCATCTCATTTAGCGGAGCCCAAACCAGGTCTATGGGATTCTTCAGACTGGGCGAAGGTGGTATCCTGCCAATGAGGAAGTCGTCCAGTTTTTGTTGTGTTTCTGGGGGGAGTGGGGGGATGGTCAAGCCGACCTTGTCGCAAATATCGGCGCTGGCTACAGCTCCGCCGCCTGCTTCCAGGAGCAGTCCCAGTTTGTTATCTTTGGGTAAGTAAGGACAGGTGAAGGCCACCGCCAGGTCTAATAGCTCATTGAGGCTATGGGCCAGCGTGATACCATTTTGACGGCTGGCGGCTTCAAAGGTGGCGTATTTACCGGCCAGAGAGCCAGTGTGTGAGGCTGCAGCCTTGGCGCCAGCCTCTGAGCTGCCGCCTTTCCAGATGACGATTGGCTTCTTGAGCGAGATTTCGGCTGCTAATTTCATCAGCCGTTCGCCCTGTTTTGAACCTTCAATATAGGCGGTGATGACGCTGGTATTGTTATCCTTGCCGAAGTATTCGATGAAATCCTCGATGGTGAGGTCGCTTTGATTGCCGATGCTGACCGCTGCACTCAAGCGGTACCCGCGCTCCATGCTCAGCAGAACCGAGTTCTCAGCGGCCCAGCCGCTTTGTCCAATGAAGGCGACGTTGCCAGATTCCATGGGCAGGACAGAGTAGGGGACGACGGTGTTGATGCCAGCCTGGGGTGAGAATATGCCCATGCAATTGGGCCCGACAACCCTCACGCCGCCGCTCTGTGCGGCTTTCAACATCTCATCCTGGAGCGCCTTTCCATTAGTGCCCAGTTCGGCAAATCCTGCGCTGTGTACGATGGCGAACTTGCACTTTCTCTGGCTACATTCAGATATGGCACGGGGGACGTTGTTATTGGAAATGGCGATGATAGCCAGGTCTATCTCGTCAGGAATATCGAGCACGCTGGGATAGCTCTTGAGCGACATGATTTCTGGCTCTTTGGGGTTAATGGGGTAGATGTTGCCTTTGTACCCGTCACGTAGCAGGCCGGAGATAAACATGCCACCGCTCTTGGTCGGGTCGCGCGAGGCACCGACAATGGCGATAGAACGAGGCTGGAAGAGATGTTTGAGGTCGGGTGCTGCTTTGTGAGAAGTCATCTGTCCTAACAGTGGCTCATTATACAACTATGAAGCTGTGGTAGGGAAGAAGGCGAGGGTAAAGCCTGGGGCCATACGTGTGGTGTGAGAGACGAGGTTGACAGCTGGGCGTGCAAGTGATAGAAGAA
>VGOF01000164.1 GCA_016875975.1 Chloroflexota bacterium
CAACGAATCCGAGCACTGCGAAAACACCTCAGGCTAACACAGTCCAAGCTAGCCAAGGAGTTGGGCACCCGCCAGCAGACAATAAGCGAATGGGAAACCGGCATGTACCAGCCGCGTGGTGCTTCAGCCAAACTGCTCACGATTGTCGCCGAACGCTGTGGCTTCAAATACAAATCGGAAAATGAGTAAGCTACATCAAGGCGGAAGACTAGCGTTCACGCGCTGCCTGAACCCCCGATGTCCTGGCAAAAATCGTACTGGCATTTCCAAGCGTCTGAGAATTTTTATTTTGTCAATGCCTACACGTAAACGTGTAATTGCAATATGAAGTCTGCTATTTCAGAAAATCTTGTGGCACATCTCTGGCAACGCAGCCGTGTTGCCCAGTTTGTGGCTGACTCCGGCAAAAACGTGCAGGTAATACATCCGGGCAGATTAAGTCATGACATAGGCGGTGATTTCCAGGATGCTGTCCTGCTTATAGACGGGCAAAGGATTCATGGCAACATCGAAGTCCACGTCACAAACAAACAGTGGTACAACCACAAACATCACTGTGACTCCAGATACAATAACGTAGTCCTTCATGTCGTATACTGGCAAGACAACCCAGTTCCCACCAGGCTTCAGAACGGAATTGTCATCCCCACCATAAGCTTAAGCCTACCTGCCGGACAATGCCTGGATATCCCGGTTGAGCGACCGGAGAGCCGTTTACAAGTCTCACCACCGTGCCCACACATAGCAAGGCAATCAACAGAACAACTAACAGGTCTGCTGACTGCTGCCGGAAAACAAAGGTTTGCTGGCAAGGTGGATTTTTTCTTGAGAGCTCTTAAAAGAGGAAAGCCAGGCCAGGTGCTCTTCGAAGGCCTGGCCAAAGCTCTGGGTTATAGCCAGAACAGCGAAGCCTTTCGAAGGTTGACTAACAAACTGACACTCGATGCCATTGGGCAGCTACAACCATACAAAGAAAAAAGGCAACAAGCGCTCATCCTGGGAACCGCAGGCCTATTACCATCCCAGCGGGCCAAATTAAAACAAAAGCCACTTGTAAACGTAGAGGTTGAAGAGTTAGAACAGAACTGGCGCACCCTCGGCCTGGCCAACATCATGAGTGAAACAGATTGGTGTTTTTTCAGGGTTCGCCCTGATAATTTCCCCACCCGACGCCTCATCGCCTTGAGCTGCCTTATCAGCAAATTGAAGAGTTGGAACAGAACTGGCGCACCCTCGGCCTGGCCAACATCATGAGTGAAACAGATTGGTGTTTTTTCAGGGTTCGCCCTGATAATTTCCCCACCCGACGCCTCATCGCCTTGAGCTGCCTTATCAGCAAATATCATAATCCCGGTCTGTTTCAAGGCATTCTGAAGCTAATAACAGAACCCCCGGAAGAAATCGCCTGGCGCTGGCTAGTAGATTGCCTTACCATCCCGGCACAAGGCTATTGGGCCAGCCATTTTGACTTCAATGTAATCCGCTCAAGAAGCGCAGCGCTTATCGGATATGACAAGGCTGCTGAGATGGCCGCAAACATCGTGCTGCCTTTCGCCTCTGCCTGGAGCAGAATATCCTGCGCCCCCAAGCTGGAATACAAAACAGCCAAAATCTACCTCCACCTTCCAAAACCGGCAGACAACGAGCTGACCCGCTATATGAGACAGCAACTCTTAATCACCCCAGGCACATGCCGGACAGCCTGTCACCAACAGGGGCTACTCCATATCTTCAAAAGTTATTGCCGCTACCGAGACTGTGCATCCTGTCTCATAAGTGCTAACTGAGGCTGAGGCTGGGTACCACATCGCTGAGGCTGGGTACCACATCCAGTCCATAGCCATCCACCATACCAGCCTGGAGTCGATAATAGGCACAGGCAGCAACCATGGCCGCATTGTCGGTACACAAACCAGGCCGAGGTATAAGGAATGGCAACGGACAATTGCTGGCAAAATAGCCAGCTAAAGCCGTATTGGCTGCTACCCCGCCAGAGAGCAAAATCTGCCTGACACCTAACCTTTCAGCAGCTACTATCGCCTTGGTAGCCAGAACTTCTACAATAGCTTGCTGAAAGCTAGCTGCGGCGTCAGCTACCCAAGCAACATCAAGGGAGCCGCGTCCTTCCACCAGATGGAGCAAAGCTGTCTTCAGTCCGCTGAAACTGAAATCATCGGTGCTTCTAAGCCAGGCTCTGGGCAAAGACAAAGAAGGGACTACATTTTTGGCCACAGCTTCAATCGCTGGCCCGCCGGGATAACCCAAGCCCAATATCCTGGCCCCTTTATCAAAAGCCTCTCCAGCAGCATCATCCCGGGTTCGCCCTATCTTCTCATACTCGCCATGCCCGGTCATCAGCACCAGGTCGCTATGCCCCCCAGAGACTATCAGGCACAGGCAAGGGAAAAGGGGCTGGTTATCGTCCAGCCAGTTGGCATAGATATGTGCCTCGAGGTGGTTGACACCGATAAGCGGCAGCCCCTGCGCCAGGGCACTGGCTTTGGCCACGTTCACACCCACCAACAATGAGCCCGATAGGCCAGGCCCAAAGGTAATCGCAATAGCATCCACATCCTGCCAACCTGTCTTTGCCTGAGACATAGCCCGCTCCAAGACCGGCAAAATAGTCAACATGTGTTGCCTCGATGCTACCTCAGGAACAATGCCACCATACCTGGCATGGATGTCAACCTGAGAAGCCACCACATTTGACAGGATTTCAGTGCCATCTTCGACTACAGCCACTGCGGTCTCGTCGCAGGATGTCTCGATACCCAGAATTCTCATTCGTGAGATTATAACACAGCTGTTTGAATAGGGTATTGACAGCCGATAGGATGCGTGATATAAGACTACGTTGCTGTGGCAAAATAAGCCCAGACTATTACGTCTACCTAGCACTGCTTGCTCTTTGGCGGAGGCCTTTTCGACCACAAGGGATATTTTGTCGACGTGCAATGCCGGCTAATGTAAAGGAGGGTTAACATGGCTGTGAACAAGGTCTACCCCGACTTCGATTCGGCAGTAGCTGATATCCCCGATGGGGCTGTCATCATGATTGGTCATTTTGCTGGCCCTGGTGGAACACCTTACTATCTTATTCAAGCGCTGCGGAGGCAGGGTGCCAGGAACCTGACCATAATTGCGAATACTGCTGGGGGCATAGGGCTTACTTTAGACTACGATGACCATCGCATTCTTTTTGAGAAAAAGCAGGTGAAAAAGGTGATTGCCAGCTTCCCGTTTTCTACATCGGCATCGCGTCCCAGCCCTGCCGAGAAGCAGATTCTGGCTGGTGAAGTAGAACTGGAAATTGTGCCGCAGGGCACTCTAGCCGAACGAATACGGTGTGGGGCTGCTGGCATGCCTGCTTTCTACACACCTACCGGCTACGATACGGTTGTGGCTGAGGGCAAGGAGATGCGGACTTTCAATGGCAAGCCGTGTATTCTGGAACATGCATTGAAGGCTGATTATGCCCTTATCAGGGCTTATAAAGCTGACAAGAAGGGAAACTTGGTTTATCGAGGTACAATGAGGCAGTTTAACCCTATAATGGCAATGAATGCCAGAGTTACTATTGTTGAAGCTGATGAAATAGTGGAAGCAGGCGATATCGACCCTGAAGCAGTAGTAACTCCAGGGATTTTTGTCCAACGGATCGTCCAGGTCAAAGAAGACCCCGGATTTCCCAAGCATCTGGAGCGTAACTTCTGGGTTAAGAGTGCCAACCCATAGCCTATTGAGAAATATTAGGAGGACAGCGATGAAAGAACGACTGAGTCGTGAAGTCATAGCAATGAGGGCAGCCAGGGAATTATTCGATGGCGCAGTAGTCAATCTGGGCATAGGTATCCCTACATTGGTATCAAGCTTTGTTCCAGAAGGGATAGAAGTCACTTATCATAGTGAGAACGGCACTCTCGGATTTGGCCCTGTAGTCACAGCCGAGGAGTTCGCTGAAAAGGCTGATGTCGACCTGGTTAATGCTGGCGGGCAATACATCACGCCTTTGCCTGGCATGTGTTTCTTCCACCACGCCGACTCGTTTCTGATGGTCAGGGGTGGCCATGTCGATATTACGATGCTAGGAGTTAT
>VGOF01000165.1 GCA_016875975.1 Chloroflexota bacterium
AAGCTCCTGTTTCAGCCTGGCAGCGACCATGTTTAGCATCTTGAAGTCGCTGGTGACCAGGAAGGTCTCGTTGTATGGGGTGATCTTAAAGAAGTACTTGTAGCGGTTGTAATCGTCGCTGACTCTTTCCTGTAGCGCTCCGGTAGCTGCGCCGCAGTTGAAAAATAGCTTCTTGTAGTCCATGGCTACGTCTGACATAGGGTACACAGCCTCTGTCCTGAAGCCGCCCATAATCATGTCTACCTTGTCAACTGTTATAGCGCGTTCGACGGCAGAGGCAGCACCGGCGACATCGAGGATTTCGTTTGAGTCTACTTTAATTAACTTGAGCAGGTATTTCTTGCCGCCGATGTCTATGCCACCTGCCTTGTTGATTTCCTCGGCTGCCATGGTAGCACCCATCCAGTGATGTTCGCCTTGCAAAAACTGCATAGGACCCACGACAGCGACTTTTATTACGTTTTCCTCTGTGGGCTTGGCGCAGGCAGGTAGAACTAGCGCTACCAGCAGGATAAAGAGAGCAAAAATGAAGACCAGTTTTTTCATCCAGAAACCTCCTTCCTTCTTTGATGATGCAATGACTTGCTAATGGCGAGTCACTGGCAAGCAGGGACTTTGATGTCGCCTTCGGTTATCTGAAAGCTACCACCTCCTTCTTTAATCTTTTATCTTTCGTGACTTGATATCGGCGTTTTTCGGCTTTATGTTTGAGATGTAGTGGATTGGCGGTGTGTAATTTCACAGGGTTGTGAGTGCGGTTCATTTGTCTGCGCAAGCATTATACAACACAAGTCAACACCATTGCACAGGGGCTTGACAAAAGGTAGGCGATGTGTTATTTTGAAAATGTCCCAAGTAATCGAACAAGGACCGGGGAGGTAGAGGAGCTCGCACAAGGTACCGGAAGCGGGAAAAGTGCAGTAAAGAGCTCGGGAAGAGGAACCGGGAAGGGTGAGGTTACTTGGGGCGTTTTTTATTTTGGTTGCTCCTCTTCTACTAATAACTTAGGCTCGAGTCCGCCGATAAACGGTAAATTTCTGTATTCACCGTGGTAGTCTAACCCGTAACCGACCACAAATTCGTCGGGTATTTCAAAGCCTATGTAGTCTAGGGGAACATCCGCGAGGCGACGGACGCGTTTGTCTAGCAATGTGCAGACACGTAGGCTGGCTGGTTTGAAGGATGATAGGTGGCCGAGAAGGTAGTTCAGTGTCATCCCGGTATCAACGATGTCCTCGACCATTAGTACATCCAGGTTGGCTATATCGGTGTCCAGGCCCTTGGTGACCTTGACAGTGGATTCCGTGCCGCTGCCATAGCTGGTGATGGCCATGAAATCTATGGCAAGTGGCAAGGAGATGTGCTGCATGAGGTCTGACATGAAACAGACGACGCCTTTTAAAACACCGATGAGTACAAGCTGGCGGCCTGTGTAATCACGCGATATTTGTTTGGCTAAAGCCCGGACTCGGCGCTGGATTTGCGTATGGCTGAGCAAAACTCTGTTTATCCCCTCCACCTTGGCTCCGCCCTGGGGCCTATAGCCGTATTTGGCCAGTAATCTTAGATAATCGTTCTTGTTGAGCAGTTTAATATTGATTTCTGGGTGAAGTTCTTGGAGCTGGCGGACTTTGCGGTTTTTTTCGGTCACCAAACTCTGCTTAAGCGTTGTCAGTTCAATATACAGGCCCAGCTCAGGCAGATAGAAATCTGGTGTGAACATTTCTGTTACCTTGCCATTTTCCCAGGCTAGCGGGAAAGAGCGAGGCTCGTAGAGCCACTCAAGGCGGTAGAAATCCAGAAGTTTTGCGAATTCCTCCTCGCTGGGGTGCCCAAATACCGATTGTCTTAGAGGTTGTGGTGTGGGCTTAGGAGTTTCTGTTGATTTCCTGCGCCTTGATGTTTTTTCCGAATGTTCTGCTCTTGTGAGCATTTGATAGAGGTTGTCTCTCTCAAGCGTGACTGTGATGATGTTGGCTACCGTGGTCAGGAAATCGGCATCCCCCTTGGAGAAATGCCTTGGCTCTTTCCCATAGGCTCGAACCTCACCGATGATGTCGCCTTTTTGTAGTAGGGGGGCACCTATTATCGAGCCTATTTTTTCCGTTTCTGCTGCTTCTGGATATTGTGTTTGTTCATCTTGTGAAATATCGAAGATGGTGACCACTTTGCCGTCCAGTATGTCCGGCAAGCTCTTGCGGGCATTGACTATTCCTTTTCTAAGGTATAGGTCGCTGAGGCCGTGCGCGGCGATTATGTTCAAATGTTCTTTTTGCGGACTAAGGAGCATGATGGCACATCCGGCAGCCCTCAGTGCATTGGTTGTACTTTTGGCTATCGAGTTGAGCACTTTGGATAGGGGTAGTGATGAATTGGTGGCTTTAGCTATATATTTGAACGCTTCAGCGTATTTGATTCGCGGGTCGTCCATTCCTCCCTTCCTCTTGCGGTTTTCAGGCACCTAGCCGCACTTGGTGTATCCACAACTGGGGCAGATATGACATCCTTCTTGGTAGATGAGGATGTTAGCGCATTCGGGACATTGCCCAGCCCAGTTCTTGGCTATTCCTAAGTTATCAGCGTTTTCGCTGTCCTTCTCTTTGACGAATTTTTCCAGAACGCTGGCTATAGCGTCAGCGCATGAGAGAACAGCACGGCCCTGCTCCCAGGCAACCGACGGACAGCGTATGGCGCGGAGATGTTTTACCACTGAAGCGATGCTGATTCCGGACCTTAGTGCTAGCGATATCAGCCTGCTGGTGGCTTCCAACTGTGCTGAGGCGCAGCCGCCTGCTTTCCCTAAGCTGGTAAAGACTTCACAGATTCCTTCCTCGTCAAAGTTTACGGTTACGTAGATGTACCCACAGCCAGTTGTCACGCGCTCGGTGATGCCTTTGGTGATCTTTGGCCGCGATCTAGGGGTTAGGGTTATCTCTTGCTTACCATCTTGTCGTGCAGCGCGTCCTACAGTTAGCACCTGGCTGTCACGGCTTCGGTCTCTATATATGGTTATACCTTTCAGCCCTAGTTTGTAAGCAAGCATGTATATATCAGCCACATTGTCTTTTGTTGCTTCATGTGGCAGGTTAACCGTCTTGGAAACGGCGCTGTCGGTGTGTTTCTGGAAGGCTGCCTGCATTCTTACATGCCATTCTGGGGTTATATCATGCGCGGTTACAAATACCTCTTTGACCCATTGTGGGATATTTTCCATATCATGCAGTTTTTCACCTTCTGCCAGTTGCTTCATCAGTTCAGGTGAGTAGAAGCCCTCTTGCTTGGCGGCTTGTTCGAAATAGGGGTTGACTTCAATCAATTGCTCGCCGTCCAATATGTGCTTGGTAAAGCAGAGGGCATAGAGAGGTTCAATGCCGCTGGAGCAGCCCGCTATTATGCTCAACGTACCTGTTGGTGCGATGGTGGTCCGTGATGCGTTTCGAGGTTTCAAGCCGTTATCCAGGTCGTAAGCGCTGCCTTTGAACGCAGGAAACAAGCCTCGCTCTGCTCCTAGCCTTACTGATTCTGTTGTCGCTTCTTCCGATATGAATCGCATTACGGTTTCGGCAATTTCGAGTGCCTTGTCAGAGTTATAGGGTATTCTAAGCATGATCAGCATGTCAGCGAAGCCCATCACTCCCAGGCCGATTTTCCTGGTGGTCTTGGTCGTCTTCTCTATTTGCGGCAATGGGAATTTGTTAACGTCTATTACATCATCAAGGAAGCGAATGCCCAGACGCACAGTCTTGCCTAGCTTTTCATAGTCGATTTCGGGGTGACCGTTGGTGACCTTTACCATTTTGGAGAGGTTAATGGATGCCAGGTTGCAGGACTCAAAGGGGAGAAGTGGTTGTTCTCCACAGGGGTTGGTACTTTCGATCTGCCCTAGCTGTGGCGTGGGATTATGCCTGTTGATATTGTCGATGAAGACTATGCCTGGGTCGCCGGTTCGCCAGGCCATTTCCGTAATCTTGTCAAAGACTTCTCTGGCTGAGAGGGCTCCTGATTTCTCTTTGGTTCGGGGGTTTATTAGTTCGTATTCTCTGCCTTTTTCTGCTGCGTCCATGAACTGGGTGGTCACGGCGACTGA
>VGOF01000166.1 GCA_016875975.1 Chloroflexota bacterium
ATGTAGGCATCCGACTCGCCGCCGCCGGTGCAGAAGCGTTTTTGCCCGTTTACCACATAGTGGTCGCCATCGAGTACCGCCCTGGTGGCGAGGTCGGTCAGTGCCGAACCCGCTTCCGGCTCAGTCATGCCGATGGAAATCAACGACTCGCCGCGGCAGACGGGCGGCAGGTATTTCTGCTTCTGTTCCTCAGTGCCGAATTGCTCCACCACCTTGACCGGACCCACGTTGGATTCGAAAACCGGCGCAGCGCATAAACTCGATATCCGCGCCAGTTCCTCGATTGCCAGGATGGCTTCGAAGGCAGTTTTCCCTTGCCCCCCATATTTGGCAGGTAGGCACAGACCCAGGAGTCCGAGATTCGCCAGCATTGTCACATATTTGCGGGGCATGTGTTCGCCCTTGGCCTCCCACTCCGCAGCCTTGGGACGAAACTCTTTTTCCGTCAGGTCATGCACCATCTTCTTCAACATCTTCTGTTCTTCACTTAATTGAAAGTCCATCTTCTCATCTCCTAGCCTCCTATTATAGTATAATTCCCCCTTGACAGGAGACGACTATAGAATCGAAATTCAGCTTTGAGAACAAGAAAATCGGCAACGCTGTGGTCAAAGTCTATGCCAGCCGCCCCAGAACCGTGTATCAAATGTTTTCGAATACAGTAGGGGAATATCCAAACCGCGAAGCGGTCAAGTTTGGCGATATCTGTCTCACATATCAGGAACTAGGCCGAAGGGTCGACGCCCTGGCCTGTACCCTGGCCCGGGATTACGGCGTGGGAAAAGGTGACAGGGTTGCCCTGTTTCTGAAAAATGATGACTCCTTCCCCGTCGTTTTCCTGGCCATTTCCAAGCTTGGTGCTATCTCGGTGGTGCTGAACACGCGCTTGAAGAAGGCTGAGCTGGAATATCAACTGGACCTCACTAAACCCCTGGTGGCCGTGGTCGATGGCGAGATATGGGATGCGGGCTTAGATGGCCTCAGTAAACACAAAGTAGAAAGAAGCGCCCTGGAACAGATTTGGAAAAAGGGAGGCACCTGCCCGGCAACGGCCGGCGATGAAGGCGATGTTCACACGTTGCTTTTCACTTCAGGCACCACGGGCAAGCCAAAAGCAGTCTAGATTGTACATCGCAATTTCATCCATAGCGCCATAAGGATGGAGCAATACATGACAGAAGTTTTGCGCATTGCTCCCCCCCAGGGTGGCGGCAAGACACTAATCGCCGCGCCCTTATTCCATGTGATGGCCCTCCAGGAACAGTTGATTCCCTGTCTAAAAATGGGAAATACCAGCATCCTGCTCAGTGCACTGAGCATAACCGCCTTTCTGGAGCTGGTGGAGAAAGAGCGAGTGGAGTTTCTGGTAGGCTCGCCGGCGATATACCGAATACTGCTTGGTTCGGAAGAGGTGGGGAAATATGACCTGAGCTCGGTCAAGATAGCCGGCTTTGGCGCAGCACCTATGTCTCCCGATTTGATGGCGTTGATGAAAAAGGCGTTTGTCAACGCCAAGTTCTTCAACGGCTTCGGTTTGACCGAGGCATCGATATCGCTGGCTGCCATTGACCAGGAGTGCATCGAGAAGCCCACCTCCATCGGTCATCCCAGTCTTGGCTGCCAGGCCAAGATAGTTGATGGGAACATGAAAGAGGTGCCCAGAGGAACGGTCGGAGAGATAGCGGTGAATGGGCCAAACGTGGCTGCGGGCTATTACCACGACCCGGAAGCCACCGAGAGAGCCTTCAGGGAGGGCTGGTTCTTGACAGGAGACCTGGGCAGAGTAGACGAGGACGGATTTTTCTACGTGGTCAGTAGGAAGAAGGACATGATAAACCGGGGTGGCGAGAATGTGTACCCGGTAGAAGTGGAGAACGTCATCTGCCTTCATCCCAAGGTGCTGGAGGTTGCGGTTTACGGGGTGCCCGACAAGATAATGGGCGAGAAAGTAGCTGCATCCATAGTCGTCGTCCCCGGGACGGAGCTGACTGCAGAGGAGATAAAGCAGTTCTGCAGCGATAAGCTGGCAAAGTACAAAATCCCGGAGTACATCGTTTTCACCAGCCTGCTACCCAAAAACCCGGGCGGCAAGGTGATTAAAGAAGAGCTGACCAGCCAACTGTCTCAACAGATTGGCAAAGGTTGAAATTTGAGAGTTTGAGTAAGGCTACTTGTGGCTATCGTGCTGGTAGGTTAGCTGCAGGAGCTTGGTAATAGAAGGGCCTTTGGGGTCGGAGGTGCCGCAGTTACCGCTTGCATAGTTACGGCATACGGTGCAGGTAACGCTGTACTTGTCCAGCTCGCTGATGTTCAGGAAAAGGTCGCACTTCTCAGCGCTGCGCTCATACCAGTCCTCCAGGAATTCAGGTATCGTTGGGAAATGCGCCCTGAGTCTCATTGAGCTGAACTGCCAGATGTCGTCTAGTTCATGGCAGGGATAGTAAACTCGCAACCTATGCCTCATAGCTTACCTAAAGGTACGCCCCACATGTTATTTTTGCTATTTCTCCAGCTTTAGCAATCGGGCGGCGTTGGTGCCGAGCCACTTTTCTTTGACCGCATCCTTCAGGGGCAGGGCCTTTAGCTCGTCGATGCAGCGCTTTGGCGGTAGCATGTCATCGGTGGCAAACAGCACTCTGTCCTGAAGCAGCGAGTTGCCATAGACCATCAGCGGCTCCCAGCCGGTGCCGGGCGTGCTGATGTACTTTGGGGAGACGGCGCCAATTTCGATATATACGTTGGGATGCTTCCAGGCAACGGCCACCATCTCGGTCACCCAGGGCCAGCCTCCGTGGTTGCCTACAATGGTAAGGTCAGGGAAGTCACAGGCTACTTCATCAATGTAGATGGGCCTTGAATACTCGATGCTGCGGTCAACGGTGAAATTGATGGAGGAGTGTATGGTCACCGGTATCTTCAGCTCCTGGCACTTGGCATACACGGGATAGAACCTCTTGTCGTTGGGGCGCATCCTCTGTGCCCAGCCCTGGATATTGACGCCACTGAAGCCTCTTTCCTTTACCTCTTTTTCCACCACTTCGGCCATATCATCGTCTTCGAGCGGGTTTACGCAGAGGTAGTAAACCGGGAACTTGTCAGGATATTTCCGGGCGATACGATACACCGCATCGTTCTGTTTGCGGTAGTCGCCTATGGCCCATTCTGCCTGCAGGACTGCCTTATCGACGCCGGCATCGTTCATGATGTTGACCAGGTCCTGCGTCTTGACGTTCACCATGCCAGCTACCTCGTCGTACGTTCCGAAGTAGCCCCTCATATAGCTGGTGGGAAAAATCCTTTTGGCTTCCTCTACATCCATCCACTCGCAGATGGGAGGAGTAACGCGGAAATCTATAATCATCTTGGTGCCTCCTAGTCCTTTTTCTTGGTTTTCTCTAGGGCGGTCTTGGCCCGCTCGGCGGCTTCGAAGGTCATGATAGCCAGCATGACGTCCCTGGTCTCATGTTCCAGCACCTGCTCATAGTCCTGGTAAGCACCCTGGTTCAGTGCTGTCTTGGTGAGATGCGTGGCCAGTACCGAGTTTTTAGCTATCTTCCTGGCCGTTTCCATGGCGGCAAAGTCTAGCTCTTCCAACGGCACTACCTTGTTCACCAGTCCCCACTGCTCTGCCTGCCTGGCATCTATCCTGTCACCGGTTAAAGCCAGCTCTTTGGCTCTGCCCATGCCCACCAACAATGGCAATATCTTGGTGCCGGCGTTGGTGATGGTAGCTCCCACGCTGGTCTCAGGGAAGCCGAACTTGGTATCCTCGGCAGCAATCCTGATATCGCAGTCCATGGCCCATTCGCAACCGGCGCCCAGTGCATAGCCGTGGATGGCGCCAATGATGGGCTTGCCCATGCGGAGCATGGTTCGCGTGGTGTCTTGCAGGGTGTTGACGGCACGCAGTCCTTCTTCAGGGGTGGCAGAGGTCTTGTCTTCTGAGAGGTCATCGCCCGAGCAGAAGGCTCTGCCCTCTCCCTTGACGATGAGCACCTTGACCTCGGGGTCAGCCTCGGCTGCTTTCAGCGCAGCCAGAAAGTCAGC
>VGOF01000167.1 GCA_016875975.1 Chloroflexota bacterium
CAGCCACATCCATGATTCTTGGCCTTGAGTGGTGTACATGTCGAGGAAGTAAGCCACGATGCGGACGAAGGTGATGCCTGCCAGTATCTCTACCAGGTTTTTCACTGCGGACGCTATTCCCTTTCTGTGAGCTGGCACCAAGTCTGGGATGAAGGCTTGAAATGGGCCTTGGGCGATGTTGCAGGCGCACTGCAGCAGGCAATAGCCTATAAACAGGAAAACGAAGCTATTGGCGAGGCCGATACTGGGCAAGAAAAGCAGCGCTAGCAGCGTTCCAACCAGGATAAAAGGACGTCTGCGGCCCAGGGGAAAGTCTGAGCGGTCGCTGATTGCTCCTGCAACTGGCTGCACCAGCACTGCCAGCGCCAGACCGGTGAAGGTCAGGATGCCTAGGTAGGTGTTTTTCTGGGCTTCAGGGATGAATTCCAGGAGGCGTATGGGGATGATGAGGGTGTGCAGGCTGGGCCAGAGGAAAGACAGGGCGGCACCGAAGATGGTTATTTTGAGGTAGTCAACGGGTTGGAAGGCTCTCTTCGAGATCATTGTCCTATTATAGCAATCGATTTATATGCAAGCTAGGCTTTTGTGCGGCAAAGGTATAAAATAACGTAATCATTTTTTGAAGGTCTTTCACGATGAGTCGTTCGCCATCGCAAATAGAGCGCCAAGTCGAGCGGGCTGTAGAGATACTGAAGGCTGGCGGTATTGTGGCTTATCCTACCGATACGGTCTATGGTTTGGGAGCGGATGCTTTTAATCCTGAGGCTGTGGCGAGGATTTTTGAAGTCAAAGGGCGGCCCCGAAGTATGGCGTTGCCAGTGCTGCTGGCGGATGTTGAGCAAGTGAATGAGGTCGCTAGTGTGGTACCTGAGGCTGCACTCATCTTCACAAAGCGCTTCTGGCCTGGGGGCCTGACGCTGGTGTTGTTCAAGGCCGTTGCAGTTCCGGACATGGTGACTGCCGGTAGTGACAAGGTGGCAGTACGTGTTCCGAATCATGAGGTGCCTTGTGCTCTTATCCGAGGGTTGGGAGCGCCAATTATCGGCACCAGTGCTAATATCAGCGACAGACCATCCCCGGTCACCGCTGAAGGCGTGAGGCAGCAGTTGAGAAGTGGGGTCGATTTAGTTATAGATGCGGGTAGATGTCCTGGTGGTGTGGAGTCGACGGTGGTCGATGTTACCGGTGATTCTCCTGTGGTTTTGCGTGAGGGCATCGTATCCAAAGGGGAGATTGAGAAGATATGGAGAGAGAGTTTGAAGGAGGCAGGCAAAAGTGCGAATTGCTGTGGGTAGCGACCATCGCGGCGTAGAGCTAAAGCAGGCTATTATCGGCTTGTTGAAAGGATTGGGCCACGAACACCATGACTTTGGTTGTTACAGTGCTGATTCTGTAGACTATCCTGATATCGCTAAGGAAGTCGCGTTAGCTGTATCGGCAGGCAAGTTTGACCATGGGATGCTGTTCTGTAGCAGCGGAATAGGAATGAGTATAGCAGCCAATAAAGTGAAGGGTGTGCGGGCAGCGCTTTGCTGCAACCTGCTGAGTGCTGAACGTGCTAGACTGCATAATGATGCTAATGTCCTGTGTTTGGGGCAGGATATCGTGGGACATGACATGGCTCTAGACATTGTCAGGATTTATCTTTCTACTGCTTTTGAAGGTGGCAGGCACTTGCGGCGTATCGAGAAAATCCGGGGCATCGAAGCTGATTTGCTTGACAAGGGATAGCTGCTATGTTAGTTTACTAGCATGGCCTGAGGCCAGTCCCCGCTCTCCATGGAGCGGTATTTTTAACTTTGGGAGGCATAGTGGCCTGGACTATGAGAAGCGATAGTGTAAAAAAAGGAGTTGAAAGGGCACCACATCGGGCATTGCTGAGAGCTTTGGGCGTCAGCAGTGATGACTTTAGCAGGCCGTTCATCGGAGTGGTCAACAGCTTTAATGAGGTGGTACCCGGACATATTCATCTGGACAGCATTGCCCAGGCGGTGAAGGCTGGGATTCACAGCAGGGGCGGGGTGCCTTTTGAGTTCAATACCATAGGCATCTGTGATGGCATAGCCATGAACCATCCGGGGATGAAGTACAGCTTGCCCAGTCGTGAGCTGATAGCTGACTCGGTGGAGGCCATGGTTGAGGCGCATCGTTTCGATGCGCTGGTGTTCATACCGAACTGCGACAAGGTAGTGCCTGGGATGCTCATGGCTGCGGTAAGATTGAATATTCCCTCTATCTTTGTCAGCGGCGGGCCGATGCTAGCAGGTCACATGAGTCAGGACGGAAAAATGTGCTCAGTTGACCTTATCACGGTTTTCAGTGCGGTGGGTAGGGCAGCCAGGGGGGTGATGACCGAGGCTGAGCTTGAGGAGATTGAGATTGCTGCTTGTCCTGGCTGCGGCAGTTGCTCCGGCATGTACACTGCAAACACCATGAACTGCCTTACCGAGGCTTTGGGTATGGCTTTGCCGGGTAATGGCACTATACCAGCGGTGGATTCCAGGAGAATGGTACTGGCCGCAGAGGCAGGGAAGCAGAGCATTGCGGTGCTGGAGAAGAACTTGTTGCCCAGGGATATCATTACCAAGGACTCTATTGCCAATGCTTTTGCTGTGGATATGGCGCTGGGAGGTAGTACCAACTCTGTCCTGCATCTCATGGCAGTGGCTAACGAAGCAGGCATAGATTTCCCGTTGCCGTTAATAAACGAGATCAGTCAACGTGTTCCTCATCTATGCAAATTGAGCCCGGCCAGCGAGGTGCATATAGAGGACCTGGATATGGCTGGTGGGATTCCTGCGGTGATGCACGAGATAGCAAGCTCGTTGAATGGCAAGTGTAGGACGGTGTCGTTAGTGTCTGTGGCAGAGATAGCAAAGAAAGGTAAAGTCAGGAACCGTGATGTCATACGCTCTGCCAGTGAGCCTTATTCTAAGAGAGGTGGGCTGGCTATTCTGTTTGGGAATCTGGCACCACAGGGTGCGGTGGTGAAGAGTGGTGCGGTCGATCCCGAAATGATGGTGCATGAAGGGCCGGCCAGAGTCTATGAAGATGAAGAGGAGGCTACAAAAGGGATAATGAAGGGCGAGGTCAAAAAGGGTGATGTTGTGGTCATTCGTTATGAAGGTCCCAGGGGTGGGCCGGGGATGCGTGAAATGTTGACGCCGACTTCTTTGTTGAGTGGCATGGGGCTGGATAAAGATGTGGCTTTGATAACTGATGGCAGGTTTTCCGGTGGCACTAAAGGGGCTGCTATAGGGCATGTAGCGCCTGAGGCAGCTGAGCGAGGGCCTATAGCTGCAGTTAAAAATGGTGATATGATTAGCATAGATATTCCGGCATGCAAGCTAGAGTTAAAGGTGAGCGATACGGAGATAGAGAAGCGGTTGGCTGCGCTGCCTGAGTACAAGTCAGCTATAAAGACTGGGTATCTGAGGCGATACATCGAAAATGTTGGCCCGGCTAGCAGCGGTGCAGTCTTCAAGTAGGAGATATTGATGAGAAAAACCGGTGCCCAAATTCTGTGTGAGAGTTTGGTTGGGGAGGGGGTCGAGGTTATCTTCGGCTTCCCCGGTGGTTCTGTGTTGCCCTTGTACGACACGCTGCCGCAGTACCCGCAACTCCGGCATATATTGGTTCGCCATGAGCAAGGTGCTGCTCATGCGGCTGATGCCTATGCTCGAGTGACGGGCAAGGCGGGTGTCTGCCTGGCAACTTCGGGGCCAGGTGCTACTAACCTGGTGACTGGCATTGCTAATGCTTGTCTGGATTCTTCTCCTGTGGTGGCGATTACCGGTCAGGTGGCCAGGCCGTTTATCGGCAAAGATGCTTTTCAGGAGATAGATATTACTGGCATTACTCTTCCTATCACCAAGCATAATCACCTGGTTCTGGATGCCAAGGAAATAGCCATGGTGGTAAAGGAGTCTTTCTATATTGCACAGGCTGGAAGGCCGGGGCCGGTGCTTATGGACATACCACGCGATGTTTTTCAACAGGAGGTGGAGTAC
>VGOF01000168.1 GCA_016875975.1 Chloroflexota bacterium
CGGCATAGAATATAGAAAAAAGAGGTCGCCGGTAAAGATAATGCCCTCGCTAGGCAGATACACAATCAAGTCATCAATAGTATGCCCCTGCCCAAAGTGGATGAGTTTCACTTCCTGGTCATCAACATGGAGTGTAAACTCTTTCCCTGTGGTGATGTGAGCTGGTGTCACTGCAGCACCGGTGAAATCCAGGTCAGGGAACACTGTATTCAGCAGTCCGGTATCCATGACACCTGTGGCTATTAGCTCGTGGCGACAAAGATTATGCGAGATGATAGTAGCTTCAGGGAATACGTGGTTTCCCCAGGTATGGTCGCCGTGATGATGGGTGTTGACCAAAAAGCGAATGGGTTTGTCGGTGACTTTCCTGATCTCGTCTCTGAACTTCTCTGTCAGGCCGACAGTAGCCAGCGAGTCCACCACTGCGACATAGTCTTTACCCACAATAAATCCGGCGTTGCTCCAGTACCAGGTGGCCTTAGCTTGGATATAGGCATAGACATTAGGGGCCAACTGCTTAACCCCTGGTTCCCAAGTTGGGACTGTGTATTCTGCATTCATAGCACCTCCTCCTTTTCTCCCAAAATGGAATCGTCAGCGAGTGAAAGTCCGTTTGGGTGGCTTCTGGCCCACTTGGTTCCTGAGAATGCCGATGCCCTCTGCTTCCAGCTCAATGACATCGCCGGGCTGAATCCATCGGTTTAGCTCCAGTCCACAGCCACCTTCCACCGTCCCCGAACCCAGAAAATCGCCCGGGTATAGCGCCTCTTCCATAGAGGCAAACTCAATTATCTGTGGCCATGTCCAGTACGAAGTACCGCTGTTGTTGTCAGACCATACCTCTCCGTTGATACGGGCTGTCATCCGCATATTCTTTGGGTCTATCTCGTCTGGCGTTACCAGGCAAGGCCCCATAACACTGCAGCTATCTTTTCCCTTGACTGGCCCCAGCCCAAACGCCAGCATCTCTGTTAATTGAATATCCCGCGCGCTGATATCGTTGAAAATGGTATAGCCAGCAATATATTCCTCTGCCTTCCCCCGCGGAATATTTTTGCCTTCCTTGCCGATGAAGATGCCGTATTCCAACTCGTAGTCCAACAAATCGGTGAAAGCTGGCCAGAGTATGGTTTCCCCAGGCCCAATAATGGTGTCACAGTTGCCCTTATAGCATACCGGCATCTCATACCAGCCCTTATCAAGCTGCTTCTTTCCCGAAAGGCTGGCATGTCCCTCGAAAGCGATATAATCCCTGAGGGAGTTAGGACGTGGGACAGGGGCTTTCAACTTTACCTCTGCCATCTCGTAGAGAATTTTCTCGCCTTTTGGCCCAAGCAAGAGGCTCTTTAGCTCCTGTTTGGCTACGTAATCTATGGTGGTCTCGGCTGCTTCTTTGCCATCCTTTCCGCTGCGAAAGAAATCGATCATATCGGGCGGCAAAACCGCTGCGGCTGCTTCATAGGCTCGCCCGCTGCTGCGTTTATCGACCAAATAGCAAGTGTAGCCCATGTTCAGGTCGACGATCTTTTCCTTGGTCAGCGCTCCGATGCGTTGTACAGGGCCGAGGGGTGTAGAAACCTCAAAGGTCACCAGTTTCATTAACCTGCCTCCTTTCCCCTTGGTCTTGGTATGCCCATAGGTTAGCAGAATCCTTTTCAGAGATGCAAGACTGACTTCTGCTCTCTAGAGTTGGGATGAGTTCCAACGATGTTGAGGACTCAATGACAATTCAACTTACTAACTTACTTCACGCTTTGTTTGAACTGAAGGCTGTATAATGATAATATGATTCGAGCTTATGACGACGCAGCAAACGGTAGAAACCAGAAAAGACGTCAAAATAAGAATCGAAAACCTCACCCTTTCATTTGGCGGCGTGAAAGCCCTCAGTGATGTCAGCATCGACGTCGGAAAAAACGAAATACTTGCTATTATCGGACCGAACGGCGCCGGCAAGACCTGCATCCTGAACTGCATAAATGGGTTTTACAAGCCGCAAGAGGGAAATATCTACTTCGATGGGCAAAACATCGCCCGAATGCGGCCGGATAAAATAACCAAGCTGGGCATTGCCCGTACTTTCCAGAACATTGAGCTGTACTCCGGCCTGAGCACGCTGGACAATCTAATGGCAGCCCGCCATATCCTGATGAAGCAAACTACGCTGAGCACCGCCTTATATTTTGGCCCGGCTCACAGGGAAGAAATCCAGCACCGCAAGGCAGTAGAGGACATCATCGACTTTCTGGAGATAGAGCCTATCAGAAAAAGGGTGGTTGGTGCACTGCCCTACGGAATGCGCAAGCGGGTGGAACTGGGCAGAGCATTGGCACTGGAACCAAAGGTGCTGCTACTGGACGAGCCAATGGCGGGCATGAACCTGGAAGAGAAAGAAGACATCGCCCGCTTCATCATAGACATCTTCGAAGGCCAGGGAGAGACTTACCCTGATACGCCCATCCTGCGGGACGGAGTGAACTGTATCGTCCTGGTAGAACACGATATGGGCGTGGTCATGGACATAGCTGACCGCATTATTGTTCTGGACTTCGGACGCAAAATCGCTGAAGGCACCCCCGAGGAAATAAGAACCAACCCCGAAGTTATAGCGGCGTACCTGGGCAAAGAAAGTTAAAGATAAAAGCTGAAAACCGAAGGTGGGGGCAACAGGCAACAGGTATGAGGCTAGTGAGGGGATGGAGCGATCGTCTCGCTTCGTTTGTGGAATTCTAAATCTGAATCTTGGGTTTGTCTGGGATTTAGAGTTTGTGATTTCGAAATTTGACCGCTAGGATGCATGACATGGATAAGCTGAAGCAGCAAATCACGAAGCTGGCCCGGGAAATGGGCATCGATAAAATCAGGATCACCAACCGGGAGCGGCTGGCCGATGCTCCACCATCGGGCGATTTGACATATGTGCTCCCCAGCGCCAAATCAGCTATATCGCTGGCCGTGGCCCTGGACAAACAGGCAATCCGTGATTTCCTATCAAAGAAAGACCAGATGGCACATACCAGAGACCACCGGGCGTCATATATGAGGGTTATTGAGGCGGGTATGACATTAGAGAAGCTACTTCACGAAAAGGGCCATGAAGCAAAAACCCTCTGGCCCAATTACGAATACCGGAAGGGCCAGCCTTTTTTATCGATGGCGCCGCCGCTATCTCATCGCTACGTTGCTGTAGCTGCGGGCATTGGTTGGCTGGGCTGGAGCGGTAATGTGCTCACGCCAGAGTACGGTGCGACTGTATCGCTGCTATCGATAGTCACTTCGGCGGAACTGGAGCCAGACGAGCCAATGGAACAGCGGGACTCCTGCGACAAGTGCCGGCTGTGTACTGCTTCCTGTCCCAGCTACTTCATTTCCACCAAAGAGGAAACCAAGGTTACCATTGCTGGTCACACCTACACACATAACAAGAAAGCGCCTAACGCCCGATGCGAGGTAAGCTGCGGGGGTGCCAATGGTGTCAGGAACCGCGAATCCAAATGGTCAACCTGGTCATACAAGGTGCTCGACTTACCTGGGCCAGGCAACGATGATGAGTTCATGCGGGTTGTCCAGGAATATGCCCAGGACCCGAATAACCGTTTGCTACGTATCCTGCTGGATGCCGAGAATCTGAATTTGCCTCCGTTGGAGAACGCTGGGCCATTTATAGACAGGATGCTGTTTACCTGCGGCAACTGCATGTTGGTTTGCTGGCCAAAGTTGGAAGACCGCAAGGAGAACCACCGTTTGCTGACCACTTCGGGCAGGGTGGTTAGAGGTGAGCAGGGGCCAGTGGTAGTGAAACAAGGTTAGAAGTTAGAAGTTAAAAGTTAAAGGCCCAAAAAGATGCAAGACGCAAGATGCAGAATGCAACAAGTGAAAAGTTAAAAACCAAAATGCAAAATGACAAATCAAAATTTAAAAAGGAATTTCGAGGCCGGGTTTACAGGTTTGCTCTCGATGTTATCGAGTTTATCGAGCAG
>VGOF01000169.1 GCA_016875975.1 Chloroflexota bacterium
CGCCGACATACGGAATAAACGAGAGAATTTTGAGCACGCCAGGCGATTGTGCAAAGCCGACAGTCCTCAGCAGCTCACTCCAGGTGCTTGAGGTGTTTGGGCCTTTGAGCACGGTGGTGCCAAGCAAGTAGGTGATGCCGGCCCAGGCAAGCCAGCCGAGCAAGGCAACAGCCATGCCGCCCAGCAATCCCCACAGGAAGAACATGACACCTTTACCCGCTATTATCCCTGCTATGCCGGAACCGATACCCGCAGCCACGGCGGCGATTATCACCACCCACATAGCTGGCATGGTAGCCTTGCTATCAGCCTCCACCTCCTCGTAGAGATTGACCTCGAGCTTGGCTGCCCTGACCATTCTATTTAGCAAAGAACTTGAATCTGCCATTTCCACTCCTTTCCGTCAGTTTCAGCGAAAAGTATATCATACTGTGAATAACCGTTGCAGACAGATAGTTCATTCTGGGGCACTATCAGGGTATAATTAAAATGGTCTCAGCACCCGTTTGGTACACAAAGGAGAAATGCCGATGGAGAAGGAACAGTTCAACCACCTGACCAAGCTGTTGGAAGACATCAAGAAATTGCTGGAACAACATGACAAAAGGCTTGCCAGCTTAGAGAAGACACTGGATGCTGTCAAATCACAGACGAAAGGCAAGGGCATAAGCAAGCGCTTCTTCGACTCCATGCAAGTATGAACCCGTACATTTACCAGCCGTATCAGATCGAAGCCAACTGGCAGCCAATACAAGCTACACGCAGGTGGCTACGCTACGCGGTGGATTTCCCTTCTGCCCACCCTACTGAGTATGCGGAGAACAACACTGTGCTGGGCGAGTACTTCCAGCTCAAGAACTCGAACCGTACCCCACTGGCCATCCTGGTGCATGGCTGGGGTGACCACAGCATCATCCCCTGCCGGCTGCTGGCACCGACTCTGCTAAAAAAGGGGTTCAACTGCTTCATCCTGTACCTGGTGTTTCATTCGAAACGCATGGCTGAGGTCATCAAGCCCAGGCTTCCACTGCTCACCCCGGAGGAATGGTACCAGGGATACCAGGTGTCAGTCATCAACATCCGCCAGTTAATAGACTGGGCCAGCACACGGCCCGAGATAGACTCAGAACGCATAGGCATCGTAGGCGTCAGCCTGGGAGGGTTCATCTCGTCTATAGCTATGGGCATCGACCAGCGCATCAGGGCAGGCGTGTTCACCGTCGCCGGCGGCAATGCCGAGAAGCTCACCTGGAATACCCAGAACGATGCTATCAGGAAGGGCCATCCCTGCACCGAGGAGGAATGTCGCCAGGTTCGAAGCCTCTATCCCCGGTACCGTGCCGAGGTATTTGAGAAGGGATTGGAGAACGTGGTGCCAGCCAAGCAGTGCTTCCTCACCGACCCCCTGACCTACGCCCCGTTTTTACAGAATCGACCCGTCATGATGATAAACGCCCTCTGGGACCAGGCAATCCCCAAAGAAGCCACGCTCGACTTCTGGGAAGCCTGTGGCAAGCCTCCCATTTCATGGTTGCCTGCTCGTCATGCCAGCATCTGGCTCCTCTATCCCATCATCGGCAGGAAAGTAGCTAATTTCCTGAGCCAAGCCTTCAACACGGCTCAGGCCGCAAATCCCAAACCCCAAAAACATTGAAGTCCCGACCAATCGTGGCGACGTGGCATCTATCTCCCTCACGTAATGCAATGGGACTTTAATACTATGCCTTACTTTTTCTGCATAAAATAAATACCGCCGGCTAGAGCAAGTAATGCAATTATGCCAAAGACTATGAATTGAGCTGATTGACCAGATAGCATTGCAATTGGAGATCCGAAAATGAGTACTATTGCTGAGAAAATAAAAATGACGGAACATATAAGGCCCAATAGTATCCATAAGAATCTCATTGGAGTGAACCCCTGATGGTTTTTGAATTGCCTATAGCTATGAATGAATTCGTAATAAATCCGCATTTACCACGGCAATTTGATTCCGCAGTTAGCACAGAAAACATAACTTATTCTCACTATTGCTCTGCAGTTTGTACAATAGTAAGTTTGGTTCATTGTATCAAATACCTCAGAGAGTTTCTTATCCCTTTCCTTGCGTTTCCTCTCTGCCTGAATGCGTTTTCGCCTTTGTTCTTCAATATGTGCCGGTGTATCTGGAGCACGGGCAAGATAGCCTCTACGGCTTGCCCATTCTACGTCAGATTCTTTAGGCTTGTACGGGAGTTCTCCCATACAGTGATTATATCCATGTTGCCAGAGTTTCGCAATAGATTAATGCCTGTGCAGAAAATGATTTGTCCCTTGCTCTCCTTTATTGCTAAAATAAGAGCCGATTTTTGCCTGATAGCTCTGAAGCCAAATACACTTCTAAGGAAACTTCCCTGGACAGAAAATCGTCTGAGACGTTAACCAAGTTGAAGCTACTTTTCGAGCCGCGCTCGGTGGCTTTTATCGGCGCTTCCAACGACCCAGAAAAGTGGGGCTTCCGCATCCTGGCCAATCTCATCGACGGCGGCTATCAGGGCAAAATCTACCCAGTCAATCCCAAGGGTGGCGAAATCCTGGGCTGGCAGGTCTATGCCACGGTGGCTGATATACCAGAGACCCCTGACATGGCAGTCATCGTGGTGCCTCCACAGCAAGTCGCTGGTGTTGTCAGGGAATGTGCGGCTAAGGGAGTGCAGGCTGGCATAGTGATTACCGCTGGCTTTGCCGAGACCGGCGATGAGAAGCTGGAACAGGAGCTTGCAGACGTAGCCCGCCGAGGCGGCATGGTGCTGGTGGGCCCAAACTCGCAGGGCATCGTGAATACCCAAGCAAAGCTCTACCCCCAGATTCCCCCCCTCTTCCCACAGACAGGCCACATTGCAGCAGTATCACAGAGCGGCGCTATCATTGGAAACATCTGCCGCCACCTTATCATGCGTGGCTTCGGCTGTAGCAAGTGCATCAGCAGCGGCAACGAGGCAGACCTTCACACCGAAGACTATATCGAATACCTGGCAGACGACCCTCAGACCAGAGTCATGCTCAGCTACCTGGAAGGCATCAAAGATGGGTCCAGATTCTTCAAAGTAGCCAGGGAGACCAGCAAGAAGAAGCCTATTGTGCTTATCAAGAGTGGAGAGACGGACGCTGGCGCTAAGGCTGCTAAGTCTCACACATCGGCGTTGGCTGGTTCAGATGCGGTTTACCAGACAGTGTTCCGGCAGACGGGAATCATCAGGGTGAGGAACCTGTATGAAATGCTGGATACCGCCCTGGCCTTTCTCTGCCACCCTTTGCCCAGAGGTCGCCGGGTGGGCATTGTAGCTTCTGGAGGCGGAGCAGGAGTTCTGGCTGCAGATGCCTGCGCCAAGCTGGGATTGGAGGTAGTCGAGTTGCCAGAGGAGACCATTAAGGAACTGGACAGCTTCATGCCCGCCTGGTGGAGCCGGGGCAACCCCGTCGACCTGGTAGCCGGCACTTTCGGGGAAGGCCCCCTCAGGGCACTGGAAGCTGTGGTAAAGTCGCCCGTGACCGATGGTGTGATATTGCTGGGATTGATACCTGCCGTGCGTCCACCAGCCAGGGTAACAGAGTACAGCAGCGAAGGGGACAGAAAACGCATCCAGGACGATATGGTCACGCGCCTGGTAGGCCTTTATGATAGGATAGCTGAAATGATGAAGACTTATGGTAAGCCAGTGATTATCGGCTCAGAATTGCCCGCTGTTAACGCCGCCTTCACCCAACAGATGAACAAAGCCCTGGCCGATAAGAACTACGTTTGCTATACCATGCCCCATGAAGCCGCCACCGCCTTTGCTATGCTGGCGCGCTACGCAGAGTTCCTCAATCTGAAGTAATACAGCCCCATGCTATTGACAACAGTCCTTGGCATCATTAAACTTCTCTCATTCCTTTACCCTTTTCATAGCTTACGGTGGACTAAATAGGACGCCGATAAATCTCAGGGGGGT
>VGOF01000170.1 GCA_016875975.1 Chloroflexota bacterium
AAAGAAGGAGGCTTTACAAATGGCGAAGAAAGTTTTTGACCGAACCAAGCCCCACATTAACGTGGGCACAATAGGCCATGTTGACCATGGGAAGACTACTTTGACTTCGGCGATTACTCTTTGCTTGTCCAAGGTGGGAGGTGCTGAATTCAGAGCCTATGATTCAATTGACAATGCGCCTGAGGAAAAGGCGAGAGGCTTGACAATCGCCATAGCCCATATTGAATACGAAACCAAAAAGCGTCACTATGCACATGTAGATTGCCCCGGTCATGCGGACTATATCAAGAACATGATTACCGGTGCAGCCCAGATGGATGGGGCAATACTCGTAGTCAGCGCTCCTGATGGGCCTATGCCTCAGACGCGGGAGCACATCCTGCTAGCTCGCCAGGTGGAGGTGCCAAGCATAGTGGTGGCTCTTAACAAAGTTGACATGATGGAAGATGAAGAGCTTCTGGAGCTTGTGGAAATAGAGGTCAGAGAATTGCTTAGCAAATATGGCTTCCCGGGAGACAAAACGCCGGTGGTGCGAGTAAGTGCAGTTAAAGCCCTGGAGTGCGGATGTGGGAAAGAGGAATGCAAATGGTGCGGTCCCGTGTTGAAATTGATGGATGCGGTCGACGAATATGTTCCTCTACCGGTGAGGGCGAAGGATAAGCCTTTCTTGATGCCAGTGGAAGACGTTTTTGGCATCAAGGGACGTGGTACGGTGGTTACTGGCAGGGTGGAGCGTGGTGTGGTAAAGACAGGTGACGAGGTCGAGATTGTGGGTATAAAACCGACAAGAAAGACTGTGGTTACCGGTGTGGAGATGTTCCACAAGACACTGCAAGAAGGCGAATCAGGCGATGCTGTGGGCTGCTTGCTTAGAGGCATAGAACGTGACGACGTGGAGAGAGGTCAGGTTCTGGCAGCTCCCGGTTCAATCAATCCCCATACAAAGTTCGAAGGTGAGGTGTATGTGCTGACCAAAGAAGAAGGCGGTCGACATACGCCGTTCTTTAGTGGATACAAGCCTCAGTTCTATATAAGGACGCTTGACGTCACCGGCACCCTTGAATTGCCGCAGGGGGTTGAGATGGTAATGCCTGGCGACAACATAAAGATGACTATCAAGCTGATATACCCGGTGGCGTTGGAAAGCGGACATCGATTTGCTATCAGGGAGGGTGGAAGGACGGTAGGCTCAGGCGTTATCAGTAAGATACTTGAGTAATCATGGCCAAGAAAGGTGAAGCACGAGGTATAATCAATCTGGCTTGTACTGAATGCCAGGAGAGAACCTATACCAGCAGTAAAAACAGAAAGAACGATTCACAGCGATTGGAACTGAAGAAATACTGTCCTCGCTGTCATCACCATACGCTGCACAGGGAGACCAGGTAGTAGTTTGTCTAAGAAGACTTCCATCGCCGGTGTCACCCCTAAGCGCTCACGTTTTGCTTTTGTTGGTGACATCATAGGTGAACTAAGAAAAGTAGTCTGGCCGACGAGGCGTGAAGCCATGCGTTTGACCGTGATGGTTTTGGCTGTCTGCGTTGTGGTAGGTTTGCTTCTGGGTGCAATTGACTACGGCTTTTCTGAGTTGGTTGCCAAGGTGTTTCTTGGCGGCGGGTAAAATGCCTAAGGAAAACGGGGAAAAAAGGTGGTACATCGTGCACACTTACTCCGGGTACGAGGAGAAAGTGGAGAAGAGCCTTAGACAGAGGGTAAAGTATATGGATGCCGACGACAAGGTCTTCCAAATTGTTGTACCCAAAGAGGATGAGATTGAGATCAGAGGTGGGCAGCGAAAGACGGTCACCAAGAAAATGTTTCCTGGCTATGTCCTGGTGCAGATGAAGATGGATGATGAAAGTTGGAATGTTGTGCGCAACACACCGGGGATAACTGGTTTTGTGGGGAGTGGCAATAAACCAACACCTATACCTGAGGGGCAAGTCAATACAATTTTGAAGCAGATGACCGAAGGCTCACCTCAGGTGAGAGTAGGTTTTAGGAAGGGTGAGAGTGTGCGTGTGGTTGATGGGCCTTTTGCTGATTTTGTTGGTGTAGTTGATGAAATAAATACTGCCAAGGGTAAAGTAAAAGTCCTGTTAACCCTTTTCGGCAGAGAGACTTCAGTAGAACTCGACTTCTTGCAGGTTGAAAGAATGTAAATGGCTAAGAAAGTTAAGGCACTTATTAAATTGCAGATAGAGGCAGGCAAGGCTACTCCAGCGCCTCCTGTTGGCCCTGCCCTGGGACAGCATGGCGTCAACATCATGGCTTTTTGCAAAGATTACAATGCACAAACTGCCTCCAAGCCTGGGATGATTATCCCTGTTGAAATCACTGTATATGAGGATAGGTCATTCACCTTTATAACCAAAACACCGCCGGCTTCTGATTTGCTGAAAAAAGCTCTGAACATTGAGAAGGGCAGCGGCACTGCAGGACAACAAAAGGCGGGCACTCTGCCTCGTGAGAAGCTTCTGGAAATCGCTAAAATTAAAATGAGCGACTTGAACACTACAGATATTGAGGCTGCGACCAGAATCATAGAGGGCACTGCTCGCAGTATGGGAATTGAGGTAGTTTAACTATGACAACCAGAGGGAAGAAATTCCGGGAGGCAGCGAAACTAGTCGACAGGGCTAGTGCATACGAACCGGCCACAGCAATTGAGATAGCCAAGAAGGCTACCTTTGCCCGCTTCGATGAGACAGTTGAACTGCATATGAGGATGGGTGTTGACCCTAGAAGTGCTGACCAGCAGGTGCGTGGTATAGCTCTTCTGCCCAATGGGCTGGGCAAACAAGTACGTATCCTGGTTTTCGCTCAGGGCGAAGCGGCCAGGATTGCCACAGAGGCTGGAGCGGACCATGTGGGTGGGGACGAACTTGTCAAGAAAGTCGAAGAAGGCTGGCTTGACTTTGATGTCAGCATATCTACGCCTGATATGATGGGCAAGGTGGGCAAACTGGGTAAAATACTGGGGCGAAAAGGACTAATGCCTAATCCAAAATCGGGGACGGTGGTGACAGGTGAGGATTTGCCCCGCGCAATCGCGGACGCACGCAAGGGCCGCGTGGAATTTCGCCTGGACAGAACAGCCATAATTCACGTCCCGATTGGGAAAATTAGTTTTGAGCAAACTAAGCTCCTGGAGAACCTGACTGCTCTGGTGGATGCGGTAATTAAGGCAAAGCCAAGCGGTGCTAAAGGGCAGTATGTGAAGAGTGCCTTCCTGACTACTACCATGGGCCCAAGCATCAGGCTCGATTTGAAGTCGATGCTAGCCCAATCTGTTGGTTCTTGATAAACTGAATATCTTGGTCTGCTAAATCGTGCCGATGATAGCAGGTGCCCTTTAAGGGCTTAAAGCCAATGCCTGCCGAGGTGTTGTTCTGATACATATTTCAGAACTAGGTATGTCCTCGTGTCGTTCGGCACGGGGGCTTTTAATTTATGAGAGGTGTAAATATGCTGCGACAGGAAAAAGAAAAAATCATTGAGGAGCTAACTGAAAACCTATCCCGGAGCACCATTGTCATCACCACGGATTTTCGTGGGCTTCCAGCAAAGGAAATGGTGCAGTTGAGGCAAAAACTGAGGGAAGCAGGGGTGGAGTATCGTGTGGCCAAAAATACGCTGACTCGTTTTGCTGCCGAGAAGGCTGGGAGGAAGCATCTTGAGTCCTTGTTAACCGGTCCTCTGGCACTGGTTTTTGGCTATGATGACGTTGTCAAGCCGGCGCAGGCCCTGCGCGACCACATTCGCTCCAGTGGTTCCATGTTGAAAATCACCGGTGGGATTCTGGGAGACAGGCTGCTTCTGGCTGAGGACATAGTTGCCTTGGCCTCGATTCCTTCGCGGGAGGTGCTTATCGCTCAAATTCTCGGGCAGTTACAGGCTCCGTTGCAGGGTGTATACAATGTTTTGCGTGCACCTTTGCAGGGCCTTTCGAATGTGTTACAAGC
>VGOF01000171.1 GCA_016875975.1 Chloroflexota bacterium
CGTAAGCGACTACTGACACAAGATGAGCGCTTTAGAGCGCGCCATGCTGCCAACTGAGAACACAACAAATCTGCATTACCACACCCCTGGCACCAGTGCCTTGCGCTCCGGCGGGTATTCCGTAAAATGCTCCAGATACCATCTGTGATGTGCTCTGGCACGAGGTAGAAGGTTCGCCATAGTCCACAGGGCAAAGGCCAGGCCAGGCAATGACCAGGTGGCTATTGCCCAGCCAGTCCAGATAAGAATCTCCCCGAAGTAGTTGGGGCAGGATAGCCAGCGATACAAGCCGCCATAGGGGATTTGGTAACCAGATTCGCTGTTGCTGCGCAGGCTGCGAAGCGTGTGGTCTGCCTGGCGGTTAACTACGAAGCCGATGATGAAGATGACGAGGCCGACCATAAACCGCGGGTCGGCAAGCCATTGGTTGGGGTAGCCAGGGGAAAAGGTATAGATATAGCGACCGTTGAGATAGGCGTTTACCGCATTGAACAGAATTCCCGAGCCTACAACCACCAGAGGCATCCGCCTGGCTACACCGCGCAGGCCTAATGGATATATGAAAGCTCGGTGCAGGTAATGCGCTTCCCAGAGACCGAGGAAAACCAGTGGGGCTGCTGTCTTGGGGTTGCTTCCCAGCATGAAGCAGGCAACGAACACCAGTGGAGAGGCCGCTTCCATCACAACCCACCCCAACTTATTGCCAATAGTCGGGCCCCAATTGCCGCGGCTGTGGCGGCCGTATGGCGCCACGATGAAAAACAAGGCGACAAAGATAACCGCTGCCACTATGAACCAGCTTATGAGAAGCCAGTCAAAAAACGTCTGCTCTGTCATAGTTATTTAATGGGTCTTGTTGCTGGCAAACGAAGATAGCCGTTTTCTGCAAACCATCGCAGGGTATCGCCGATAGAATCCCGCAGCGGACGTGGATTGTAACCCAGGTCACGGGCAGCCTTCTCATAGCTCATGTTGCGATTGCTACGCATGGCTATCAGAGAAGCTCTGGTGTATAGAGGTCGCGTCCGGGTAATGCTAGCATAGATGGAGGCAAATGGCGTCCCGACCGGAGCTAGCCACAAAGGACAGACCAGCTTGGGCGAGGCCACGCCGCTGATTTCCTCCACCATACTCGCCAGGTCGCACATCGATGCCCAGTGGCCGGACAGCAGATACCTGGCACCCGTGGCAGCATGTTCCTCAGCACGCATTGCTCCTTGCACCACGTCACGGGCATCAACCCAGTTGAATCCGCCATCTACCAGGGCTGGCAATCTGCCCCGTGTCAGGGTGAGTAGTGCCTGGCCAAAATGGGATGGCGCATGGTCATAAGGGCCGACAACTGCGGTTGGGTTGATGATAATAGCATCCAGTCCTCGCTGTATCCCTTTCCGTACCTCTTTCTCGCCAGCCGCCTTCGAGCGGTCATAGGGTGGATAGCGGCTAGATTCTGCCAGTGGGCGCAGCTCATCGACTGGCATATCCATAGGTTCCTGGACGAGAGCATGGATTGAGCTGAAGTGCACCAGTCGGCGGACGCCACTCCGAAGACAAGCTTCGACGATGTTTCTGGTCCCGACAACGTTGATTGACTCTAGTAGTGGCCATTCACCCATGGATAACGAGATACGAGCAGCCAGGTGATAAACTACATCAGCTCCAGCAAATGCGGCGCACAAGGATTTCAGGTCACAGACATCGCCTTCGGCCACTTCGACTTCAAGCCCATCGATCGCTCGCCGGTCTACGTGGAGCAGCACGCGTACAGGTCGGCCCTCGGCCAGCAGAGCACGCACCAGGTTCGCACCTATATGCCCGCTGGCGCCGGTGACTACCGTTGTCTTACTCATCATAAATGTGTTTTAGAGTAAAATACGATGTCATGGAATCCGTGGATTCGATGGCAGGCAAGTGTACACGAATGGAGTATCATCATCAAGTAATCCCCCAAACCGCAGTGCCGTTGCCTGTGCTTGGCGTGGTATAATGGTCACCATGTTGGGCAGTACTTTCTAGATGACTCCTGAGAAACTGCGCAGTGGGAAAAGCCATCGCCTGATGACAAGGATGAAGCGAAAATGAGTCCTAGAAAAAGACCACAAGGCCCCTCCATTAAGTCCATCTGGGCGCGCGAGATTATCGATTCTCGCGGCAATCCCACCATAGAGGTGGCGCTAGAGCTTTCCGATGGCTCGGTGGGCATAGCCGCGGTGCCCTCAGGCGCCAGCACTGGCAAATACGAGGCGGTGGAGCTGCGCGACGGCGATAGGTCCCGATATGGCGGACAGGGAGTGCTCAACGCGGTGAGAAATGTGAATCACCGCATCGCCATGACCCTGGCAGGAATGCCAGCTACAGAGCAGGCAACGATAGATAACAGGCTGATAGAGCTTGACGGTACCCCGAACAAATCAAACCTTGGAGCCAATGCCATTCTGGGCGTATCACTGGCGCTGGCTAAAGCGCTGGCCAGTTCTGCCTTTGTCCCCCTGTATCGCTACCTTGGCGGTAACGAGGCCAACCTGCTGCCGGCTCCCATGATGAACATTCTGAACGGCGGCAAGCATGCCGCCGAGTCTACTGATTTCCAGGAATTCATGGTGGTGCCTACCGGTGCGTCTACCTTCAGCCAGGCGCTGAGGATGGGCTGCGAGGTATACCATGCTTTGAAGAAAGCCATCAAGGACAAGAACTTGAACACGAGCGTAGGCGATGAAGGGGGCTTCGCCCCGTCGCTGCCATCTAACAAGGAGGCCATCGAACTGATTCTGACAGCCATCGACCTTGCCGGCTATAAAGCGGGAAAGGACTGCTTCATCGCCCTGGACCCCGCCGCCAGCAGCTTCTACCAGAAGGGAAAGTACCTGCTGGCCAAAGAAGGCAAGACCCTTTCTGGCAACGAACTGGTTGACTACTATATCCAGCTTGTCTCCAGCTATCCCATCATCAGCATCGAAGACGGATTGGAGGAAGACGATATCTTTGCCTGGATACTGCTGAATTCCAAGCTGGGACAGAAAATACGATTGGTGGGCGATGACCTATATACCACCAATCTGCAGCGCCTGGAATACGGCATCTCCCAGAAGGCATCAAATGCCATATTGATAAAGCCCAACCAGATTGGCACGCTCACCGAGACACTGGCCTGCATAAAGCGAGCGCAGGAGGTGCACTGGACAACTATCATCAGCCACCGCTCCGGCGAGACCGAAGACACCACCATCGCTGACCTAGCGGTGGGCACCAACGCTGGCGCCATTAAGACCGGTGCCCCTTGCCGCAGCGAAAGAGTGGCCAAGTACAATCGCCTGATGAAAATAGAGCAGGAGCTGGGGCCAAACGCTCGCTACGCTGGCAAAGAGGCTTTCCCCACATAGGAGGGAACATGGAGATAGTCAAGGGTATTTATCAGATTAAGGTTCCCCTGCCAGGGCCAGGGCTGAACCATATCAATGCTTACCTGGTCGAGGGCACCAGGGGCAACCTACTGATAGATACTGGCTGGAATACGCCCGAAGCCTTCACTGCACTGAAGCAAGACCTGCTCACCAACGGCTTCCAGCTTAAGGATATAACCTATATCGCTGTTACCCACATGCACCCTGACCACTACGGGCTGGCGGGGAGGATAAAGCAGATATCAGGAGCCACGGTAGCCATGAGCGAAGCCGAGGCTGCAATGCTCGACCAGAGATATGTCAATGTCACAGACCTGCTCGGTTCGGTGACGCAATTCCTGGAAGCCAACGGCATCTCTAAAGCCGAGCTAGCAGAGTTGAGCAAGGCATCCATGCCAGCGCTTGACTTTGTGGTCCCGGTTAAACCAGACGTGACGCTCAACGGCGAAAGCACTATTGAGATGGAGCCGTTTGAGTTCCAGGTCATCGTTACACCGGGACATTCGCCGGGACATGCCTGCTTTTATGAGCCACATAAAAGGTATCTTTTCACCGGTGA
>VGOF01000172.1 GCA_016875975.1 Chloroflexota bacterium
TCTGGATTTAGGCAGGTTAGTCACCGCATCTCTGAGTATCTTCTTGGCGGTTTCAATACTTTTCCTTAAATTAGCCACTACCATCTCCGCCGTCACTACCGCGTAGGTCTCCTTCCAACAATCGTAGTCGGTGACAATGGCCATGGTGGCGTAGCATATCTCCGCCTCTCGTGCCAGCTTGGCCTCGGGCAGGCCGGTCATGAAGATTATATCGGCGCCCCAGGAACGGTATAGTTCGGACTCAGCCCTGGTGGAGAACTGTGGACCTTCCATGACGATACAGGTTCCGCCGTCGTGTGCTCTCACCCTGAGCTTACGGGCAGAATCATAGAGTATCTTACCCAGCATCGGACAGAAGGGGTCAGCGAACGGGATGTGCCCCACGATGCCCCTGCCGAAAAAGGTATCATTGCGAAGGAAAGTGCGGTCGATTATCTGGTCGGGGATGACTATGTCCAGCGGCTCGATTTTTTCCTTGAGACTACCCACGGTGGCTACGGAGATTATCCATTCCACGCCTATGGATTTCAGCGCATAGATATTGGCCTTAGCCGGCAGCTCTGTAGGGCTGATGTAGTGCCCCCGGCCATGGCGGGGAAGAAAAGCCACCTTCACCCCGTCCAGCTTGCCCAGTATGATGGCATCGCTGGGGTCGCCGAAGGGCGTCTTTATTCTCTCTTCCTCAACATCGGTCATGCCTTCTATCTGGTACAGTCCCGTGCCGCCGATGATTCCAACTTTAGCTTCAGCCATGTTCCTAACCTCCATTTTTCTTGAGTCAGGTGGGACGTCTGGTCGCTCTTGCCATCGTAAGTGGTCTACGGAATTTTGAGATTCGAGCAGAAGTGGCCTGGATTATACTCGGAAAAACTACCAGTAGCAACGACGAGTTCAGGGGACTTTTGGCACTTGTTAATGGAAGCTTGTGCTATTGGGATATCCATTTAGATGGCCATTGTCCGCACTTTTATTTTGCTCCCACATGCTTGATTGCAGCAAAGTTGCCAGATTAACGTCCTGATTGGTTATCTTGAGTTTGCGCCGAATCTTCTCCCGGTGGCGGTTGATAGTGGCCTCGGATACGCCCCGCATGTCAGCGATCTCTTTGGTACGCATTCCATTCCGGATCATGTTGCAGATGGCGATTTCAGTCGGCGTCATCGAACGGTAAGCTAGAGATAACTTACTGATGAACGGTGAGGTTATCTCCTTGAGATTACTCTGGAGCATCTCCACATATTTAACCTGGGCAGGGGCTAGCTGCAAGGCCAGGGCACGCAGTATAGGCATAAGGATTTTTTCGACATTCGTTTTAATATCGTGGTAGATTTCCTCTTTCTCCTGTTCTATTCGGGAAAGAAGTACACGCAGGGCGGTATTGGCTTCCTGTAGAGCCTGGCGCTCCACGGTCAATTGTCGGTTGGCTTCCTGCAACTCTATCTCTGCCAAAATCCGAGTGGCGGTGGTGCCGATCTGCTCTGCTACCGCATCCAGCAGAGCCCGTTCCTCTTTCAGAAAAGGCCCCTCATCAGACGGCGGGCATTCTTCCAGGTAGAAAATTGCCACCTCGCCCACCGGCTCATGATACATATAAATCTGTGCCGATTGTCGCCAGTCGGTCACCCTGAATCTATCGCTGGTGTAGGTCTTTCCCTTAAAAAGGATGCGGGCGCAGGCGACTTCTGGGTATTGCCATGCATGTGGCAAGAAGTTCACAAGCTCGTGTAGTAGTTCGTCGAGAGAATACAGATGACGCTCAGCTAGTTGGGAAACACCATAAAGGCAGTTCAACTCTTTGATGCGCTCGCGCAGCGCAAATTCGACCTTGTCAGGTTCGGTTTCGTTGTGAAAAGGGATTCTCCACAGAAGAGCCAGGTCTTTCGAGGGGAAAAACAGGCGCCCATCGGCAGCGTCAGAAGAAGGATTCTTTTCATTTTCCATTAGCGGCCTCCGCTTGACTGCCTATATTTTCAGGCAATATTTGTGCATTTTTTCCGTATGTACATCATTGAGCCTATCAATTATTCTAAGAGCAGTCAAGTCAGCTCTTATTGAAGGAGGTTCACATGTCGCCCCAAGCACTCGAACAAATCCTTGAAGGACGCCGCAGTCAACCGAATCAGCTCATCGAAGTTCTCCAGGATATTCAAAAAAACGATGGTTACATATCCCCAGAGTCTATGAAAGCTGTGTCACAGGGTCTTGGTGTGCCTCTTATTGAGGTCTACCGGGTAGCTTCGTTTTACAAGGCTTTTCGGCTAAAGCCATCCGGTAAGAATGTTCTCACCATGTGCATGGGTACGGCTTGTCATGTCCGTGGCGCTCGCTTTCTCCATGACCAAGCTACCGGCCAGCTCAGAGTTAAGCCAGGTGAGGTTACCTCTGACGGTCTCTTTTCCGTTGAGCATGTTAATTGCCTGGGGGCCTGTGCGCTGGGCCCCATTGTTGCAGAAAACGGCTCCTATCATCACCACATGACTCCTGCTAAGCTCCGCAAACTGATAGAGACGCTCAGCCGCCAGCAAACAGAGGAGAAACAAAGTGTCCAGACTCAATAGTTTCCGCGAACTGGAGCATTTGCGCGAGCAGCTTCGAGAGCAACGGCAGAGTATTACTACTACGGTGATGGTGTGTGGAGGTACTGGCTGTAAAGCCTCGCGTTCCCAGGCCGTCGTTGACGCAGTCAGGGAAGAGTTACCACGGCAGGGGCTGGACATGAAGGTACGCCTGTGTGTCACCGGCTGCCACGGTTTTTGTGAGCAAGGCCCCGTCATCATCATTGAACCTGGCAACGTATTTTACTGTCATGTCTCACCCGATGATGTGTTTGAGATTGTTTACCAGACCGTAGCAAATGGGAAGGTTATCGAGCGATTGCTTTATACAGACCCGATTTCAGGGGTGACTGCTCGTACTATGGCTGAGGTTCCCTTCTATCGGGCGCAGGACCGACAGATACTCTCCCAGAACCTCAGCATCGACCCCTGCTCAATAGAGGATTATATTCTGGCTGGTGGATATTCTTCTCTGAGCAAAGTGCTTCGCGGCATGACCCCGGAGAATGTCATCAAGGAGATTGTCTCTTCAGGGCTGCGAGGGCGTGGCGGTGGTGGTTTCCCCACCGGGCGCAAGTGGAGCGAGTGTCAGGAGGCACCGGGGGATGAGAAGTACGTGATCTGCAACGCGGATGAGGGCGACCCTGGAGCTTATATGGACCGATGCGTGCTGGAAGGCAATCCTCATCTGGTCATGGAAGGTATGATGATTGGAGCCTGGGCGGTTGGCGCCAGGAAGGGATATATTTACGTCCGTAATGAGTATCCGCTTGCGGTCAAGCATTCCCGAATAGCAGTAGAGCAAGCCCGCAAACTCGGCCTCCTCGGCGATAATATACTAGGCTCGTCCTTTTCCTTCGACGTGGGTATCGCCAGGGGCGGAGGCGCCTTTGTCTGCGGCGAATCAACTGCCCTTATGGCATCAGTGGAAGGCAAAGTTGGCGAGCCCAGGCCTAAAGATGTCCACACGGTGGTGGACGGTCTTTATCACAAACCCACTGTTCTCAACAATGTTGAAACCTGGGCCAATGTGCCGTCCATTATCATGAACGGTTCATCGTGGTTTGCCTCTAAAGGAACCAGTGGCAGCAAGGGCACCAAGATACTTGCGCTCACTGGCCATGTCAAGAATACAGGCCTGGTCGAAGTGGCTATGGGTACGCCCATTCGCACCGTTGTGTATGACATCGGCGGCGGCGCTAATAATGGCAACCGAGTCAAGGCGGTACAGACCGGTGGACCATCGGGTGGGTGTTTACCGGTAGATATGTTCGACCTTGCGGTTGACTTTGACGTGCTTTACCAGGCTGGCTCTATGGTTGGCTCGGGCGGTATGGTGGTTATGGATGAGGCGACCTGCATGGTGGACGTGGCCAAATATTTCCTGAAC
>VGOF01000173.1 GCA_016875975.1 Chloroflexota bacterium
CCGCTCATCCTGGGGCACTGTCATCCCAGGATAGTGACAGCGGTGAAAAAAGCTGTGGAGCATGGCTCCAGCTTCGGCGCACCGACTGAGCTAGAAATCACGCTGGCTCAAATGATAACGGAGGCCATGCCTTCAGTGGAGATGGTACGTTTTGTCACCTCGGGAACAGAGGCAACCATGAGCGCCATACGGTTAGCCCGCGCCTTTACCGGCAAGAACAAGATAGTCAAGTTTGCTGGCTGTTACCATGGCCATTCTGATGGGCTACTGGCCAAGGCTGGCTCCGGCGTGGCTACCCTGGGCATCCCTAGCTCTCCCGGCGTGCCCGATTCCTGGACTGCGGAGACGCTCATAGCCCCCTATAATAATGGAGAGGCTGTGAAAAAACTTTTCCACGATTTCGGCAGCGACATCGCAGCGGTGATAGTCGAACCCATAGCAGGCAACATGGGGCTGGTGCTCCCAAAGTCTGGCTTTCTGGAACTACTCCGAAGCCTCACCACAGCAGCCGGCTCATTGCTCATTTTCGATGAAGTTATCACCGGCTTCCGCGTAGGTCATGGTGGAGCGCAGGGGCTTTACGGGATAAAACCTGACCTCACCTGCCTGGGCAAAATCATTGGCGGAGGCTTTCCTGTTGGCGCCTACGGTGGTCGCAGAGAAATAATGCAGATGGTAGCCCCGCTGGGTCCCGTGTACCAGGCAGGGACGTTGGCTGGCAACCCAGTAGCAATGACCGCCGGCATAGAGACACTGACTATCTTAAAGCAGCGTGGCTTCTACCAGGAGATGGAAAGAAAGTCAGCCCTTCTAGTGAAGGGCATTAAACAAGCTGCCAGCAAGGCCGGCGTAAATATTCAACTGCCTCGCCTTGTCTCAATGTTCACCGTCTTCTTTACCAGGGAGACGGCAATGGACTACGATACAGCACTCAAGGCAGACACTGAACTTTATGCCAAATTCTTTCATGGCATGTTATCGCAGGGCATTTACCTACCCCCCAGCCAATTCGAGACCGCCTTCGCCTCTGCGGCACACACCACCAAAGACATCCAGGCCACAGTTGAGGCTGCCAGCAAAACCTTCAGTGCGCTATAATATTGCTTCTGCTATTGCGAGATGCTGTCTGAAAACATTTAATATGAAAACCCCCAAAATCATTCTTTCCGGCAAAGAAAACGGCGAAGGCATGGTGGTGCACTACCGCACCACCCGGGGAACTGACGTATTCGGCCTGGGCGTGCCCAATATTTACTCCAACACCGATTGGGACCTGGGCCCCACCTGGTGCTATCTGGTGCTTGGCGACAGGACTACCCTCATCGATACCGGCCGCCGTGGCAACGTTGAGGTACTGGAAAACCTCTTGAAATCCACAGGCAAAAGACCTTCAGACATCGACAGGATTGTAGTCAGCCACAGCCATGAAGACCACGACGGCAACTTGGCTGACCTGCTACCCGTATCTCAAGCCGAACTGTGGGCACATACCATATATAGCCAGATGATTGCCTACAATACCCATGTGCAGGACGGCGCCAGGCATCCAGACCTCCCCGGTTCCTGTCGTATGTGCTTTATGCCCGAGATAGTTCGCTGAGGATGCCTTCCCTACCATCAGAGACGCAGCACGCTCAAACTGGATTTCGCCATTCAGGACGGCGAGACGATGTCTGATGACGGCCTCCGCTTCCTGTTTACACCCGGCCACTCACCCGATTCCGTCTGCGCGGTGCTAGATGACGAGGTCATCTTCACCGGCGATACCGTCCTGCCTGATATCACGTCACACCCCTCTTCAGTCAGCTTCTTCCGCGCCAATCGACTGGTGCTGCCGGAAGAGTACCGCACCGAAAACCAGGTCTACGGCCTGCTCAACTACATAAAGTCTCTGTCCAGCTTAGCCTCCATTTCCCCTAACCCCATGCCTGCCTTCCCCGCCCACCGCCTGTTCTATAATGGTCAATTCAACCTCATCAGCGATGTAGCCCAGCGTGCCCGCGAGATTATCCAGTTCCACGTGGACCGCTGCCGTGCCATTCTGGAGATTATCGGCGATGATTCTCTCAGCCTGGAAGAGATAGTCGTCCGCCACTTCCCCCCAGCCCTGCTCCAGGGCATGGGCAAAACCATGGCTCTCAACGAAATCCTGGCCCACATCGAACTCCTTGAAAATTGTGGGGATGTTCAACTGCTCGGCCAAAAGGCAAATACGGCAAGGCAAACAGGCTCCGCCAACTACCTGAGCATCATCAAAGCATATCTGGGATAAGTCAAAGCGCCCCGTTTCGCTGGCATGACGCACCAGCCCAATTCCTGAAAGAAAATTAGCCACTTTGCCTGCGAACACTTGACAGCGTTAGGTTATATAGTACAATATACTGCAATAGCAGTAAACAATACTGCAACTACATAAACCAATATGCTTGAAACTCTTTTAGGGTCAAGGCTTAGGTCAAAGGTGATGGGTTGGCTATTCAGCCATCCGGACGAACGATATTTCGTTCGTCAGCTTGCTAACCTGGTGAACGAAGACTCCACTAATGTGAGCCGCGAGCTGGCTCGCCTGGAGAAGACTGGAATTCTGGTATCGACCACAGAGGGGAAACAAAGGTATTATCAAGCGAATCGGCAAAGCCCCCTTTTTAATGAACTTCGTGGATTGATTATTAAGACCGCAGGCTTGGCTGATGTCCTCAGGGAAGTGCTGGTTCCACTGGCTGAGCAGATTGCCCTCGCCTTAGTTTATGGCAGCATGGCGAGCGGCGAGGCTAACTCAGCCAGCGATATCGACCTGCTGGTTGTGGGCGATATAGATGAAACGGCGCTTCACAGAGCGCTCTCCGAAGCAGAAAACCGCCTGGGCAGACCGGTGAACTATACGCTTATGAGCCAGGCTGAGTTCGATAGAAAACGAAGCCAGAAAGGCGGTTTCCTCGACCGTGTGCTGTCGGGACAGAAAATTATGCTTTTGGGTCATATTGATGGAATACGATGAGCTGCTAAAGTCGGGGCGAATCCGCAAGGAAAAGGTATCGCGCCCGGAAGTGGAGCAGGTTCTTGCCCTGGCCGAGCGCGACCTTCAAACGGCACGAGAGCTTATAGAACGCGACCTCGACTGGAGCTTTGCCGTGGCTTATGACGCCGTGCTGCAGGCTTCCAGAGCCTATATGTTCGCTCAGGGATTCCGCCCGGCTAGCAGCGAAAGCCATAAGAATACACTTGCCTTTCTGCGACTGGCAATGGGCAAAGGCTATGAAGAGTTGATGACCTACTTCGACCGGATGCGCAACAAGCGCCACCGGGCGATTTATGAAACGGCTGGGCTTATCACCGAGACCGAAGCCCGCAATATTCTGGAAAAAGCAGAAGGCTCGTGAGCATGATTCGCGAAAAGCTAAAGAAGGTGACGGATGCCGGCACATGACATCATAGACAACCGAAAAGAGATACTGGTTGACCCTATCAACCGCATTCTCATCTCTACCGAAGCGGCACGGTTCGCCGTGCCATTCTGGAGATTATCGGCGATGATTCTCTCAGCCTGGAAGAGATAGTCGTCCGCCACTTCCCCCCAGCCCTGCTCCAGGGCATGGGCAAAACCATGGCTCACAACGAAATCCTGGCACACCTCGAACTCCTTGAAAATTGTGGGGATGTTCAACTGCTCGGTGAAAAGGGGAATATGGCGAAGCGGACAGGCTCAGACAACTACCTGAGCGTCATTGGCGCCTATCGCCAATCCGCTTTGTAGAGCACTCCACATGTGCCGTAGTGGAAGTGGGTGATACGGCTAAATCTCCCTATAGAAGGCTATTTCGGGGCGGCCTTCGGCCAGGCTGCCAGCAGTTTTGAAGAACTCTTTAAAGTGAGGCGTTGAGGTGTGGTAGTCCAGCGCCTCTTTGTTCTCATATCTCTCATAGACCAGGAACTTGT
>VGOF01000174.1 GCA_016875975.1 Chloroflexota bacterium
GTGGGATTTCTGTCGGGCCCTGAGCTTGGGTTACCCTGGGTTTTGCCAGCCCCAGAACGGCTACACCGCCAGCTCCGGCTCCAGACAGTTTCAGAAACTCTCGACGGCTTAGTTCCATGCGTCTAGATCCTCCTCGGTTTTATTGATAAAAAAAAGAGTGAGCCGCTCACTGTAGCTAGCAATTGCCCACCCTTGGTAACCATACTAATAGCCAGTTCAAAATCCATATTGCATGCTCATTTGTATTTGCTCTCCTTTCACAGCGGGAGGCGCAGGCGTTTCCGCTTGCACCCTTGGGGCCTGTTGCCCACCGCCTGGTCACCGTGCCTATCGGTTTAGGTGGCCAGGTCGAAGAGCTACCTCCAACTCCACCCTAGACAGCTAAAGGAGTATTGTATATGGTCGAATTGATGGTTGTCAAGCGGTTTGGGGAGGAGTTGCAAGTTGCAAGACGAAAGTCGGCAGTCAGCAGTCGCAATCTCCGCCTGGCGATAATGTCAGCTCAGGCTAAGGGCGCCATCCGCGCAATGGCAAAAGGGGCTCGCATGCTCGGTCATGTATGATTTTGCGGGCAGGTCTGAAAACCTGTCCCTACGTTTGCTGCTATAATTTGCGCCATGGATGAGGATGAGTCTAGCGTGGCTGTCGTAAAGTCGGGTTCTGAACATAGCCACTCTGCTCGTCTGAAGAAGGCGAAGGAGATAAAGGCGATGCGGAGGGCTTTTGCCACGGTGAAGAAAAGGCAGAGGGCTAACATAGCCAGAGTGGTTAATTTAGAGAACAGGAAACAGAGGCTGCTGCAGACGCGGAAAGAATCCATCGGCAATGCGGGATTGCTGGAACAGGCTGTTGCTAACCTGGAGCGGAATGGAATAAAGGTGAAGAGGGCCAGGACAGGGGAAGAGGCGGTGTCTCTGGTTCAGGGTGAATTGGCTGGCGAGAAGCTGGTGGTGAAGTCGAAATCGAATCTGACCAAGGAGGTCGGCTTAGTTGAAGCGCTGGCGGACAAGGGTGTTGAGGTGATGGAGACGGATATAGGTGACCGTATCATCCAGGTTATCGGCGAAAAGCCTTCGCATCCCACGGGGCCAGCAAGCCATCTATCGAAACAAGAAATTGCTGATAGGCTGTCCACTCATTTTGGCCAACAAATTGAGCCTACGGCTGAGGCTATTGTGGAGTTGGTCAGGGATGAGATAGCGGCGTATATCAGCAATGCCAGTGTTGGTATTACCGGCGCCAATGCCATTGCGGCGGAAGAGGGAGCGGTGCTGTTGATGCACAACGAGGGGAACATAATTCAGGTAGCCACGCGTCCTGGGAAACATATCATCATGGCAGGCATAGACAAGATATATCCTAATAGCGAAGAAGCACTCAATATGCTGAAGCTCCAGGCGTTTTACGCTACGGGCGCATTGTCAACATCATTCATAAACATCATTGCTGGCACCAGCCAGACGGCGGATATCGAGAAGAAGCTTATAAAGGGAGTTCATGGTCCCAGGGAGATGTGCCTTGTCTTGGTGGATAATCACAGGTCTGAAATAGCCGATAGTGATTACAGGGAGTTGCTTTACTGCATAGGCTGTGGCCAGTGTTTGCTGGTGTGTCCGGCGTACAGCGTTTACGGTAGTGAGTTCAGTGCCAATAGCCAGCTTGGGGGCAAAGGGGTGGTCTATGCAGCGCTGAACGGCGAGGAAGCTGACGGTGGCGAATTGGATATATGTCTAAGCTGCAGGCATTGCCAGAAGAATTGTCCGCTGGCTATTGACACGTCGGCTATGGTGAACAGGCTGCGCCTGGAGAGACACCGGAGGTTGCGAGAGCCACATCTGGCTGGTGCTTATGACTTCGTGCGGGCGCACATAGATTGGATTGGCAATGCGCTGGCGGTGGAGGCTACGTGGTTGCTGGCGAAGTTGAGGGGATTGGGTGAAGATAGAGGCTGATATCCCCCTCACTCTGACTCTCTCCCGCCAGGGGGGAGAGGATTAGGATGCAATAGAAAAGTTGCAAGTTATAGTTTTCAAGTTTCAAGTGAATCGTGTAAATGCCCATTGCGAACGTAGTGAAACAATCTCCCTCCCATTCCCCCTCCGTCATTCTGACACTGAACGAAGTGAAGGGGAAGAATCTCATGCTCCTGCCTCACCATGAGATTCTTCGGTCGCCCCGATGGAATCGGGGCTTCCTCAAGAATGACCCCCTTTTGCTATGAGATCGCTTCGTCATCCCGATGCAATCGTCCCGATACAATCGTGACTCGCAATAACAAGCCTCCATGTCATTGCAAGCCGAAGCTGCGAGCCGAAGGCGTGGCAGGCAGCGAAGCAATCTCCGCATGGCAACAGTGCTCGCCCTGGCAGGGATTGCCACGTCCCGATTGCATCGGGACTCGCAATGACAAATGGGCATATATGCCCGCAATGACAGAGCGGGGGTTGCCAATGACGGAAAAGCACAGTAGGGCTGGTTCACAAACCCGCCAGTATGTCTCGTGGGGAGACCCTTCGCTTCGCTCAGGGCAAGCTCTGAAGGTACTCCCCTACATGTTATTTTCAGAAGCAGCCCAGGATTAGGGGAAATTCTAAATCCTAAGCACGAAATCCGAAACACTGTCAAAATCCAAATGTTCCAAGCTCCAAACCTCCAGGTGACTACAGCGATGTTTCATGCCTGACTACAGCGATAATCGCTTTCACCGGGCGATATCGCTGCCATCTTTTTTTGTTTTCGGCACTTTGAATTTGTTTAGTATTCAGATATTCGGATTTAGGATTTTTGGCTAGGTGAGGGTAACGCATAACAAACTTGGTCACTCGACGATGGGTAGTTCCACCACGAAGGTTGCTCCCTTGCCCTCCTGGCTTTCTGCGTAGATTTTGCCGCCGTGCTCGGTGGCGATGCCGTGGCAGATGCTCAGTCCTAGCCCGGTGCCCTGGCCGACTTCTTTGGTGGTGAAGAAGGGGTCGAAGACATGGTCCAATTGCTCGGCTGGTATCCCTGGCCCATCATCGGCGAAGGAAGCGGTTACCATGTTGCCGCTTTTCCTGGTGGTGATGGTGAGTGTGCCTTTCCGGTTTGCCTTGGACATGAAATATTCGGCATTGATGATGATGTTAAGGAATACCTGCCGTATTTGGGATTGGTCAACCTCGACCAGGGGTAGCTTGCCGAACTTGGTCTTGACCACGATGTTGTTTTTCGTCTGTTCGTGTTGACGCAGATTTAGAACATCTTGGATGAGGGAGTTGACGTCGGCCGGTTGTTTCTGTGCTGGTTGCTTGCGGGCGAAGACCATGAAGTTCTTGATGACGTTGGCAGCCCGCTGGCCATCTTTGTAGATGAGTTCGATGTCCTCTCTGACGTCGGCGGGCAGGTCTTTCCTGTCTTGGAGAAGCTGGGCATAGCCTATTACGCCGGAGAGGGGATTGTTCAGCTCGTGGGCAAATCCGCCTGCCATATCGCCCAGCGCCGCCAGTCTATCTGTGAGTACTATATGCTGCAGCATAGCTTTGCGTTCGGAGATGTCAGTCATCATTCCGGTGCTGCCTATCACCTGGCCGTCTACTACTTGTTGACGACTGCTGCTGAGTACCCATCTCGTTGTTCCATCCTTGTCAAGCAGGCGATATTCGAAAGGCTCAAATCTGCCTGCCAGTATCTTTTCGAATTTGGCCAATAGGCTGGGCAGGTCATCAGGAAAGACGAAGCGGGTGAAATTTTGTCCCACTATCTCTTCCACCTTGTACTTGCTGAGTCTTTCTATGACTGGACTTATGTAGGTTATTTTGCCAGTAGTATCCACCGAAAAGATGACATCATTAAGGTTCCCTACCAGGTCGCGGTACTTGCCTTCTGAGGCTCGCAGGGCTTCTTCTGCTTTCTTGTGCTCAACAATTGTCCAGGCGATATCGGCTAAATAG
>VGOF01000175.1 GCA_016875975.1 Chloroflexota bacterium
TCACTGCCTCGCTATGGCCTATAAAAACAGGCACCCTGACACAAGTTGCCGATATGGCAATATCGTCGGCATGCATTATCTTGCGAGTTTCCTCCACCATCTTCCACTCTTCCTTGGTATAGCCACTGTCCAGAAAGACATCGATTTCCGGCAGCAGGTTAAAGGCGATCTGGTGAGGATAAACATGGGGAACTACGTTCTGTCCTTCCAATGCCAGCTTAGCCTGGATGGTCAATTCCTCCATCGCCGCTGAACCAGTACCAGAAACCGATTGATAGGTGGAAACCACGATTCGCTTGATGGGATTGACCTTGTGCAGCGGATAGAGCGCAACCACCATCTGAATGGTGGAACAATTGGGATTGGCGATTATGCCTTTATGCCACTTGATGTCCTCAGGATTTATCTCTGGAACAACCAGCGGTACAGTAGGCTCCATTCTCCAGGCTGCGCTGTTGTCTACTACCAGGGCTCCAGACTTGGCCGCAATAGGCGCAAAGTGCTTGCTAATCTCCGAACCGGCAGAGAACAAGGCAATATCAACATGCTGGAACGAATCGGGAGCCGTTTCCTTGACCACTATCTCCTCGTGGCCCACGTATAGCTTCTTGCCTGCTGAACGATCAGATGCATAAAGGCGAACCGAAGCCATGGGGAAATTGCGCTGCTCCAGCACCCTAATGAACTCTTGCCCCACCATCCCTGTAGCACCAACGATAGCAACGTTATAGGCGTTCATCGTTCCCCCTTTAGGTCTAGTAGAGTGTCCAGTCCGTAAACCAATCCTTTCCGCTTCACCACTTCCTTTATCGCCAGGACAACGCCGGGCATGAAACACTCCCGGCTCATGGTATCGTGCCGTAAGCTTAGTATCTGCCCCTGTGCTCCGAAGACAACCTCCTGACTGGCGACAAGTCCTTGCAATCTTACGCTATGGATAGCGACTCCGTCAACCTGTCCACCCCTGCATCCGCCAAGCGTTTCTTTTTTGGTTGGCACATAGGTGAAAGGCTTACCCCTCGCCTCCGACATCGCCTTGGCCGTCGCCAGTGCTGTCCCCGATGGAGAATCGGCCTTCTCCTGGTGGTGCAACTCGATTATTTCGGCGTACTCAAAATACCTGGCAGCAATCCTGGCGAGATGCAGCAAGACTACTGCCCCCACAGCAAAATTTGGAGCCACAACAGCACCAACATTGCTTGCTTTGGACAACCTGTCGATTTCCTTCAGATTATCATCTGAAATGCCCGAAGTGCCGATGACCAGGTTAACTCCCTGGCCAATGGCTGTTCTTGCCGCAGCAATGGCGGCTTCGGCGATTGTAAAATCGACCAGCACCTGTGGGTTGCAGCTTTCGAGAATAACACCGAGTTCGGTAGATAGCGGAACATCACCTGACCCATCGGGCAACGGCAATTTTTCTTGGACCGCCTTGATATCGACTGCACCAACTATCTGGAGCTCGGCATCCCGGCAAACAGCCGCAGTCACCTCCCTTCCCATCTTTCCTAGTGCTCCATTGACAACTACAGCTATCGTCTTCATGGCACACGTCCTCCATAGTTGATTACGAACAGAGGGATATGACGACTATCGTTTGTCGCCAAACCGAGGCCGACTATCGTGGCCATCATGTTGAGAAGAAGAGGAACGAGGTCTCGAATGTCCCTCGCGGCCGCGGGGTGGCCCTGCAGGTCTGGACATCCTGGGTTCCCAATTTTCTGACGCTCCGGGCAGTAGTGCTCTGCGTGATAAATTAATCCTGCCCATGTGGTCAATTTCCACTACCTTCACTGTTAGCTCATCGCCCACTTTTGCCACGTCCTCCACTTTAGCCACCCGGTGGTCGGCCAACTCACTAATATGCACCAGGCCTTCTTTGCCAGGCAGAATCTCCACAAAGGCACCAAAGTTCAACAAGCGCGTGACCTTACCTGTGTAAACTTCCCCTACCTGAGCCTCTTTGGTCAAACCCTGGATAATTCCAATCGCCTTTTGAGCCATTTCTGCGCTGGTCGAACCTACTATCACTGTACCATCGTCCTCTACGTCAATGGTCGTCTTGGTCTGATCAATTATGGAACGAATGGTCTTGCCGCCAGGACCAATTACAAGGCCAATCTTGCTCGGATCAATAGTAATCCGGTACACCCTGGGCGCATAAGGGCTGAGCTCAGTCCTGCTAGCACCGATAGTCTGCTTCAACTTATCAAAGATCTCGGCGTGCGCCTCCCGAGCCTGCAATATGGCATCAGCCACTACCTGATAGCTTATGCCCTGTAACTTTATGTCTAGCTGAACAGCAGTAATACCCCGGCCGGTACCAGCAACCTTGAAGTCCATGTCACCATAATGGTCTTCCTTGCCTTCGATATCAGTTAAAATGATGTGGTCACTGTCCTCCCCTGTGACTAATCCCATAGCGATTCCAACCACTGGAGCCTTGATGGGAACACCTGCATCCATCAACGACAGACTGGAGCTGCAGACGCTGGCCATAGAAGTGCTGCCATTCGAGCTTAAAACTTCAGAAACGAGGCGAATGGTATAAGAAAAATCCTCCTCGCTCGGAATAACTGGCAGGAGTGCCCTTTCGGCAAGCGCACCATGGCCTATTTCACGTCGGTTAGTAGCACCTAGCCGCTTCACTTCCCCTGTAGAGAACGGGGGAAAATTATAGTGGTGCATAAATCGCTTGGTCTCTTCCAATCCCAGGCCGTCGATGAGTTGTTCCTGCCCCAGAGAGCCTAAGGTAGTGATAGTCAATACCTGGGTCTGGCCCCTGGAGAATAATCCTGAGCCGTGAGTTCGTGGCAGTATACCCACCTCGCTAGTAAGGGGACGGATCTCCCCGGGCTGACGACCATCGAGGTGCAACCTCCTCTCCAATATGCTCTTCCTGGCTGCCTTCTTAAGCACATCCTCAATCGCAACGTCGATTTCGCCCTCGGCATAGGTTTCTTTGAGTTTCTCGATGGCTTCCTTTTTTACTGCTTTAATCGCAATGTCCCGCTCTTCACGGCCTGGCTTAATTATCGCCTCCGCCAGCCTGTTTCCAAACCCTGAAGAAATGGCGTCAACTAGCGCCGAACTGGGCTTAACCTCGCCCACTTCCATCTTCGTCTGTCCGATCTCCCGCTGCATCCGCTCCTGGAGCCTGATTATTTCTTGGCAAGCCTCGTGACCAATCTTTGTTGCTTCCAGCAAAATTTCCTCTGGAATTTCTCGAGCGCCTGCCTCCAGCATCACTATTGAATCCTTGGTACCTACCACTACCAGGTCTAATAGGTTATCGTTCATCCGAGGCAGCAGTGGGTTGAGAACCAGGTTACCATCGATGTAGCCCACCCTGACTGCACCGATGGGACCAGCAAAGGGTAGAGGAGATGTAGCGACTGCGGCCGAAGCGCCGATTACAGCCAGGATATCAGGGTCATTTTCTTGGTCGGTGGAAAGGACAGTAACTATAACCTGCATCTCGCTAGTTAGTCCCTTGGGGAAAAGAGGGCGCAGTGAACGGTCAACTAGCCGGCCTGTAAGAACAGCGTTTTCGCTGGGACGTCCCTCTCGCCTGATGAAACTACCAGGGATCTTGCCCACAGCATAATGCCTCTCTTCATAGTCAACCGTCAAGCGCAGGAAATCTACATCTTCCCGGCTATTCTCGCTGGTGCAGATGGTTACCAGGACTACTGTATCACCATAACGAACAGTAACCGAGCTATTAGCTTGCTCGGCTAGTTTGCCCGTCTCAATGGTGAGCAGCCGATTATCAATTGTACATTCAAAAGATCGGGGAACATCCATAAGCTATCACAACCTACTTCCGCAAGCCCAACCTGCCAATGAGACTGCGGTAGCGCTCAGAGTCCTCTCTGTTGACATAGGCCAATAAATGCCTTCGCCGTCCTATCAATTTCA
>VGOF01000176.1 GCA_016875975.1 Chloroflexota bacterium
GCCCGAGTCCGCAGATAAAGCCTGAAGTCCTCCGGATTATCTGGCTCCAGCCAGCGCGCCTCCTCAATTCGGGCAAACGGGCTTGAATTCCGAGCTAAACTGGCCTCAAACCGAGTCCTCTTGACGCCTTCATAGGTGGGTGGCGCATACTCAACGATGTCTTCCCATTCCTGCCATAGGAACATGGACTCATTCTTGTGCTGCACTGCACCGCTGATGCCCAGCACATCACCCACCATATCCTGCCAATGGTCTGCTCCTAGAAACCCCCTTGCCCTGTGCTCCAGGCTACCCTCTTTGACCAGAACCGGACATTCTATTATGCCACCGAAGATGTATGTCAGAATCCCATCTGTGATGAGGTCAGCAGGCTCCCTTAATGTGTGGAAATCGCTGTGGTAGTACTGGCCATAGTAGATGACATCGGCTCCATCGGCATACTGGGCTGATAACGGGACTACAGCATCGTCCATCTCCCTGGAATAGGTATCAATCCCCCCAAAATCAAACTGAGTACTTAGCGGCGCGCTCTCCGCCGATACGAAGGCCAGCCAGTGCCGATTCTGCCCCACCCAGGCTCCGTCTTCAGAGCTATCATAATAGGCTGCTGATTTGCAGACCCCCCGGTCGGAGCGCAGCCACCGAGCCCGACAATACTCCACGGCAGAGCCTCCACCGGCGATCTGATACTGCGCCAAGGGCTTCACCGGAGTATTGATGGTAACCACCAGCGCCGTCTTATCCGCCAGCCCGCCGACATTCTTGGCCAGACCATAGAGAGCTGCCTTCCCACCCATACTATGCCCGACAATAATCAGGTTTCGCTTACCCGGCAAAAAGCGGTCAGCGCTCTCAGCGATGCCCCTGGCCCAGGTCTCCACATCGACATCGTTGGGATAGCAACGGTTCAAGACATTGACCCGCACCTTGATGCCAGGATTTGACAGTTCGTACGCACCAATGTAGGCTGGCATCCGCTCCAGGATTACATCAGACAGCAGTTGCATACCACAGGCGGTACCCGCCGCACCGTGCGAAAAGATGAAGCTCAACTCCTTGACCTTGACAGCAGGTGCCGACCGCACCGTTCCCGTAATAGTCAGTTGCAGACACAGCAGAATGGCTACAAGAAACCAGATGAATCTCAGATTTGGCTTTGACACAGCTCTACAATCCAAAGACTTATTGTATTCCGCCTGATTGCGCAAGGCAAATATATCCGTGTCTGCCTTGACGCTGCCATCGTAGGGGCATATACTACAAGCCAAGTTTTGGCCGGACAGGCCATTCCCCTGGAAAAGCCTCACGCAGGTCTAAAATTTGAGGTCTGGAGGAAGGATATGGACTTCGACTTGACCGAGGAACAAAACTTAACGCGCCATGCCGTCCGCGATTTTGCCGAAAGCGAGATAGCCCCGATTGCCCGTGACCTGGACGAAAAGGAGCAGTTCTCGGTAGAGCTTACCCAAAAAATGGCTGAACTGGGTCTGCTGGGTTGCTTCGTGCCGGAGAAATACGGCGGCTCCCACATGGGCTACATCTCTTATGCTATCGTCGTGGAAGAACTGGCACGGGTTGACGGTTCACATGCCGCCACCATCGCCGCTGGCAACTCCCTGGGCATCGGCCCTATCTATTACTTTGGCAGCGAAAAGCAGAAAAAGGAGTGGCTGCCCAACCTCTGTTCTGGGAAGTATCTGGCCGCCTTCGGCCTAACCGAGCCTGAAGCAGGCTCGGATGCTGGCAGCTCCAAGACCACGGCCGAGCTTAAGGGGGATAGCTGGGTTATCAACGGCCAGAAGATATTTATAACCAACTCGGCCTGCCCTCTGACCGGCGTTATCGTGGTGCAGGCTGTCACCGGCCACCAGGAAGGCGGTAAACCTGAGATTAGCTGCATCATTGTCCCCAAGGACGCTCCCGGCTTTACAGCCAAGGAGATGAAGGGGAAGCTGATGTGGCGCGCTTCTAACACGGGCGAGCTGTTCTTCGATGACTGCATTGTGCCCAAGGAGAATCTTTTAGGAAAGAGGGGAGATGGCTTTCACCAGATGCTGACCACACTCGATGGCGGGCGACTCAGCATCGCTGCAATGGGACTGGGGGGTTCACAGGGAGCCTTCGAGCTTGCACTGGAATACGCCAACACACGCATGCAGTTCGGCCGACCTATCAGCTCCTTCCAGGTCAATTCCTTCAAGCTTGCCGATATGGCACTGGAGATAGAGATAGCCCGCAATTTCTTGTACAAGGCCTGCTGGCTTAGAGAGCAGAACCGCCGCATAACCAAGGAAGCAGCAATGGCCAAGCTGTTCTGCTCCGAGGTCATGCGCCGCTGCGTCCACCAGGCAGTGCAGCTACACGGCGGCTACGGCCTGATGAAGGACTTTCGAATAGAAAGATTCTATCGAGACCAGAGACTACTGGAAATCGGCGAGGGAACTTCAGAGATATTGAGAATCGTCATCGCCCGCCACGTCGGCGTGGCAGGCAGGGCAATCTAGGAGGGACACTATGAAGAAAGAGACGAAGAAGGCTAAACCAGCAACTAAGAAGAGACGCACAGGTCATGAAGACCTGTTGACTGACGTGTCCCACGTCAAGCCAGCCGAAGCCCCGCCAACAGCCAAGGGGCAACTGGGCGATAGAATCAAGGCCGCCCGCGAAATGCGTGGGCTTACGGTGGCAGACATCAGCAGCCGCACCGGCATAGACATAGCCACACTCAAGCAAATAGAGTCTAACAAGATGGCGCCGCCGCTGGGCCAGTTGATTCGGCTGGGCAAAGCACTGGACATGAAGATGGGCTATTTCATCTCGCCTGGCGCGGACAAGCCCATTACCGTGGTGCGCAAAGACCAGCGCCAGACCGTAGCCCGCTACGGGCAGAAAAAGAGCCAGCAGTACGGATATTCTTACGAATCACTAGCCCCGGACAAAGCAAACCGCCTTATGGAGCCTTTCATCGTCACTCTGATGCCCACAGAAGCCGAAGAGTTCTCCAACCACGATGGCCAGGAGTTCATTTTCGTGCTGGAAGGAGAGATAAAGGTGCAGGTGGGAAACCAGGCGGAGTTCCTGCAGCCCGGAGACGCCGTTTACTACGACTCCAACCAGCCCCACTTGGTGAAAGCCAAAGGCAGCAGCAAAGCCCGCATACTGGCCGTGCTATATGCTGGGGCTAAATAAGGCCAACATAACCGTACGATAAATAAAAGGAGCAAACATGGTAAACCTTTCGCGTTTTTCTCTGGAAGGCAAAGTGGCATTGGTCACCGGTGCCAGCCGTGGCATCGGTCGTGCCACCGCTCTGGGATTCGCCGATGCCGGAGCAGACGTAATAATCGCCAGCCGTAAGCAGCCAGACCTGGAAAAAGTGGCCGAAGAAATCAGAGCCAAGGGCAGAAAGGCATTGCCAGTGGCGGCTCACATCGGCAAGATAGAGGAAATCCGCAGCCTGGTCGATACCGCTGTAGCAGAATTCGGCAAAATCGATATCCTGGTCAACAATGCTGCCGCCAGCCCGGCTATGGCCTCCCCCCTGGACGCAGAGGAACGCCTTTGGGACACCATCATGAATCTCAATGTCAAGGGCGTTTACTTCCTGAGCCAGGCAGTGGCCAAGGTTATGAAAGAACATGGCGGCGGCAAGATAATAAACGTGTCCTCGGTCGACGCCTTCAAGCCGGAATACCGTGTGGGCATTTACTCCATTGCCAAGACAGCTATCTTGATGGTCACCAAGTCCCTGGCTCTGGAGCTGGCAGAGTACAACATACGGGTCAATGCTATAGCACCCGGCGCCGTGAGCACCAAGCTGCTCGACTCCCACTGGTTCGGCATGCCTGAAGATGTGGCCAAGGCACAGAAAGACTTCCTGGCAAAGCTGACA
>VGOF01000177.1 GCA_016875975.1 Chloroflexota bacterium
AGCGAGGGCGTGGCGATCTCACTCACTCGCCCGCTTTCAACAAAGAGATAGCTTCGCCCTTCAGCAGAAGGACTCCCATATATGACACCACATTCTTCAGCGATCGCTAGAAATCAAGAAACAATATTGTGCTATTATACAGCAGTCACAAATCCGAAAGTCGGCAACAGAAGGGAGGGCTGAGAAAATGAAAATTCTGGGCATCGTGGCCAGCCACAGGCGACTGGGAAACACCGAGATATTGGTGAAGGAAGCGCTGATGGGCGCCGAGGAGCAGGGAGCCGAAGTTGAAATAATGCGCTGGACAAACTACGAGATACTGCCCTGTGACGGGCTGGCTACCTGTCTGTTCGGCGGCACGGGATGCGCCCTGAGGGACAGGGACGACCACGACTACCTGCTGCACAAGATTTATGACTGTGACGGCCTTATCTTCGGCGCTCCCTGTTATCTGCTGGAAGTCCCGGCAATTGTGAGGCGGTTCATCGACCGCCTGTTCGTGCTGATGGGCTCACCCCCTCCTCCTTCAATGAGGGGAAAGCCGGCAGCCATTATCATCCCCTACGCCACCCGCGGCTGGACAACCTACGCCTTCCTCCAGCCAAACCTCCTGCTGCAGGAACTTGGGATGGAAGTCATCGACCGTGCCCTGATTCATATACAGGCGATGAGCGAGTCGGCAGCCGACCAGAAAGCGCTTGAGCGAGCGCACAATGTGGGAAGTGAAGTAGCCAACGCAGTCAAGACCGGCGATACCACCTACAAGGGAGAACCGGGGGTATGCCCCGTCTGCCATGACCGCAATATCCACATCTTTAAGGACAACAAGACAGTGGAATGCGGCCTTTGCGGCATCAGGGGCACGCTCTCCATCAAGAACGGCGAGATAAAGGTCAATTTCGACAAAGAGCAGATTCCCTGGTACCGCTTCTCAAGGGAGAACATGTACCGCCATTTCACCTACGAAATAAAGCCTTCCAAAGACTATTTCATGCGCAACTGGGCAATGTTGAAAGAGAAGCGACGCAAATACCGGGAGTATCTCACTATTGAACGTGAACCGGCCATGCCCGAAAGGAGGGGATGATACCATGGAGCAACTCGTAGCTGTGTTGAGATGGCATCCCCTGGGGCCCAGTGCCGGCCCCTTTGCACCAATCAGAAAGACTGACCTGGACAAGCTCGCCAGCCAGCACAATGTCAATATCTCAGTCGAAGAGGTAGTGGGCAAAAACCGACAGGAAGTCGACGGGATGCTGCGAGAAGAGACCATGGATAGCACCATCGAGGAAATCAGCCAGACCGTGGTTACCGTTGCAACCGATAACGAGAATGCATTTAGAAAGGCGATACGGGCGCTGATTGACAAGTACGGCGCCCCTCGCACCACCTTCGGCGCCTGGGGAAGCACCGAAAAGGCAAGACAAATCGTGGTGGAGCTGTGCAACGAGGACGACGGCTGGTCCTGAGAAATACGAAAAGGGAGATTAAAGAATGAGCAAAATCTGGATGAAGACAGCCTACATGGCACTCTTATCGGCAACACTTTTATTCGCAGCCTGCGCCGGTCAGGCGCCAAAGCAAGTGCCTGCACCGTCACCTACCCCCGCAACCTCTCAGCCCAAACCCAAGACCTACTCGGCACCGCCACCGATGACAATCAACAAGTCCAAAAAGTACACCGCTACCATCGAGACGGCAAAGGGCAAACTGGTACTGGAGCTATTCACCAAGGACGTCCCCATAACGGTGAACAACTTCGTCTTCCTGGCGCGCGAGGGGTTCTATGACAATACCACTTTCCACCGCGTTGTCCCCAACTTCGTGGTGCAGGGAGGCGACCCAACCGGCACCGGGCGCGGTGGGCCGGGCTACAAGTTCGCCGATGAGTTCACCAGCCACAAGCACACGGCGGGCGCTCTCTCCATGGCCAATGCTGGCCCTAACACCAATGGCTCGCAGTTCTTTATCACCTTCACGCCACAGCCCGGCCTGGACGGCAAACATAGCGTCTTCGGGCAACTGACCAGCGGGATGGATGTGATGAAAAAGATTCAACCAGGCGACGTCATATATCGAATAACCATAGAGGAGAAATAGCTGAACTCTCGGATACGCCGAGTTTCAAATTCCAAATCACAAATACCAAACGCCAGAATACAATGACCGGGGGCTGGGCAAATTCAGCCCCTGACGTACTTGTCTTCGCCCATGCCGAAGTAGTCTTTTATCTCTACCCTATGCCCTGATGAGTTCTTCACAAACCCGTTGCAGTAGCCAAAAGGCCCCCGGTACTTCACCTTCAGCAACAGGAAATTCATGTCTATCTTGCCCATGCTCACCGGCCTGAACACCAGGTCAACCATGCCATACTGGTCCCGGATAACCCAGTCCCCCTCAACGCCCTTCGGCCTCTGGAACTTCACCGGAGGCAACAGGTGCAGTTTGCCATTGAGCCACAGGCAATTTTCATTGTACTTCTCCGGGGCCAGCGACTGGTTATCGGTCAGGTTGAATCCGGTGAGCTGCCCTTTTTTATCAAAGCCTGCACCCGTGACCCAGTCGTACTTCATCACGTAAGGATAGAAGCCCTTGTGGTCATCGATTATGGCAAAGCTCTCCTGGCGCAGGAACTCGATTTTCTCATCGCCGATGGACAGGCTACCCTGCATGGGCATCAGGCACTTATGGGAATACACCCCCCGGTTTTTATTGAAAGGAATGGAGACGACTATCGGCTCTACCAGCCCTTCGTCGTGAAAAGCCTCGAAGTGCCCCACCATATCCGGCAGTCCCTTCTGCGAGCGCACTTCCACGTTGATGTAGAAACGCCCCTGCTTTAGCTGGCTGATAAGCTCTATAAGGCAGCCGCCTTTGCCGTAGCGCTGCTGACCTTCCCACAGCGACCCAGGTACCTTGACCTCCCAGGATGGCAGCATGCGTTCAAAATGATATCGCTTCTTCTCCTGCTTGTCATAGACGATGAACTGGGTCAGGGCAGAGACCTTGGCATTGTACAACACCACCAGCATGAAGTAGCGCTGGTTGCCAAGCTGGAACGCCTGCCATTCCTTCAACCTGAAGCTCAAAAGTGGCCTGGGCAAGGGGATAGCGAAAGCCCTCGGCGCCTCCAGCAAATTGACCCTCTGGAACTGGCTGGAGAAAGTGCCAAAGCTGAACTTGCCATGGCTCACCAGTCTCTGTGGAGCCGGCTGAATCTTCCTGGGCTTATAGGACGGTTTCATCTCTGCCCACATTATACACCTTTGCCATAGCAATCTGCTCAATGAATTGCTATCATATTGCGCAGTCACACCCAAGCCATAACGAACGCCGACGGCATTTTTCAGTGACAGAGGAGGTAGAAAGCTATGAAGCACCCCTTAGAAGCAATTCCACAGGGTAAGCGGTTGTGTCTTTTCCTGACCCTGCTAGCCCTCTTCCTGGTCATCACCATCGGCTTCCGCTTCATCGGGCCGGCAAAGCCGAACATCGTTGACTTCGAGCTGGCCGGCACCACCAGTAGGGCTTCGGAGATTATCAACGCCTGGGACGCGCAGGACAAGGCAAGGGCAGGCTTCAGCCTGGGCTTCGATTTCCTGTACATGCCGGTGTACTCTACCCTCATTGCGCTCGCCTGCGTGTGGGGAGCTGGCATACTGGCCTCCAGGCAGTGGCGAACTACTGGCCTGCTGCTGGCCTGGGGCCTCTGGGCTGCTGCCCTTCTCGATGCCGTGGAGAACGTGGCGCTCACGGTGCTGCTGTTTGGCACCGTGGCCGACCCCTACCCCCAGGTTGCCCAGGTGTGCGCTTCGCTCAAATTCGTCCTGATACTCCTGGGACTGGTATTCGCCGCAGTGGCAGCGGTTGCCTACCTGGGGAAGAAGAGAA
>VGOF01000178.1 GCA_016875975.1 Chloroflexota bacterium
GAGCCTGCCACTAAGCTGCCATCCTTTGAGACTCTATTTGCACCAAACCGACTGTTCTGGCTCCTCCCTCCCTGTCGCTTAGCTGGATTTTATTCCCAGCGGATACTCTCTATATGCCTATTATACAACCCACAGCAAGTATGTCAAAGAGGGGGTGCGAAGGAAATTTAGGCTACTTGATCCAGGTGTTGATGTCCTCCTGTCGTTCGAAGGGGCCGGCATGCTTGTTGACGATGATGCCGTCAGCATTGATGATAATATTCACAGGAGCTGCTTTGGGTGGTAAACCGTATAGTGCTGCTACCTTGTCCTGGGGGTCGGGCAGGGCTGCATATCTGGTCAGTTGCTTTTCCTGGACATGCTTTTTTACTCTGGCTACTGGGTCTTCACGATATACATTTAGCACAGCCAGATTGTTGCCTGCCTGGCTACAGGCTGCATCGATATACGGCAATTGCTTCTCGCATTGGACACAATGTACTGCGGTGAACACGATTAGTACATTCTTACCCTTGAAGTGGCTTAAGCTTATCTTTTGGCCGTCTATGCTTTCCAGTGTGAAATCAGGAGCCTTATCGCCTACGTTCGGTATGGCAGCGGTAGTATTCCCACAACTGGCCAGAATCAGGATTGCTGAGACGCCTAGCATAGCTAGTACCAAGTCAAGTCTCGTCTTTCTCATGCTGATTACTCCTCTCGCATCAAATGTCGAATGGTATGTACTGACTTAGCCAGGACAGGTTGCCTGTGAGCATCAGAATCCCGACTATGATGAGTAATACGCCGCTGATAATGGATATGGTGCCGAGGTGGCGGTTGATGCCTTTCCACAACGGAGCTATTGCCCCCCAGGCAAGGCCAATCAGAACAAAGGGGATGCCCAGACCGAGGGAGTAGACACTTAGCAGCAGGGCTCCTTGCCCTACTGTTTGAGAACTCCAGGCCATGGCCAGAATTGCCCCCAGTATAGGACCTATACATGGTGTCCAACCCAGGGCAAAGGCAGCGCCTATGATGATAGAACGGATATAACCCGGGTTGCTGCCTACTGCCGGATTCAGGCGTTTCTCGTAATTGAGCCAGGGCAACTTGAAGGCGGCTATGAGGAATATGCCGAAGAGTATTATGACCACTCCTGATATTTGCCTTAGGAGTGCTGAGTGTGCGGTTATGGTTGTTCCAAGTAGTCCAACCGAGGCTCCCATGCCAACGAAGATGATGCTGAAGCCGAGCACGAAGCAGAGGCTGTGAAACAGCACCGGCAGATAGCTCTTTCGGCTGCTATTGTCGATGGCAGTCACGCCAGCCAGGTTTGCCAGGTAAGCGGGAACCAGCGGCAAAACGCATGGCGATATGAAGGACAGCAATCCGGCGCCAAAGGCCACTATGTAGGAGATATCAGTCACTGTTCCTCTATTTGGTCAGTGTGTTGTCTAGCAATTTCTTGAGCTGGTCTTTGGGCTTGAAGCCCACTACTTGCTCCAGGGGCTTGCCATCTTTGAACATTATCAAGGTGGGTATGCTCATCACGCTGAATTTGGAAGCGACGAAGGGAGATTCGTCCACATTGACTTTGGCAAAATCTACTTTTCCCTGGTACTCCTTTGCCAGCTCTTCGATGACCGGGGCTACGGCGCGGCAGGGACCACACCAGGGCGCCCAGAAGTCAACCAGTATAGGCCTCTGCGCTTCCAGGACTGACTTCTGGAAGCTGTCTTGATTTACGTTCAGTATGTATTCTGCCATTAGTTTCTAACCTCCTGACTACTTAGGCGGACTGACGGCTATCCTTTCTTAGCCATTGCCTTGTTGTTGATAGCGGTTCCTTCTATTCGGGAATTATCCTCAATGTGGTTGTCGCCAGCCACAATACAATCTCTTAATATGGCTCCTCTGCCTACCTTTACATTATGCCACAGAATGCAGTTCTCTATTATGCTGCCGTCTTCTAAGGTGCAGCCTGGGCCAATTACCGCCGGGCCTTTGAGGTGAACACCCTTGCCGATGTCGCAGTCTTTGTCGATAAGCACCGGCCCGTTTAACTTTGCCCCTGGATGGATAGTGCTCCGCGGATGTACCTCGATGCAGTGACTTTGAAAGGTGATATGGCAGCTCTTGCCATACATGAGGTCGCGCGTCAATTGCAGATACTTGGCTGGAGTGCCTGTGTCTATCCAGTAGGCATCAGTGTGATAACCAAAGGCAGGCTCATCTTCGGCCACCAAAGCGGGGAACACCTGGCGTTCGAACATGCAAAATGTTGCCTGCGGTATGCGTTGAAGGATTTCTGGTTCCAGGATATAGACTCCTGCGTTTATGCGGTTGGTGGTGACTTCTTCCTTGCTTGGTTTTTCTACGAAGCGGATTATCCGATGGTCAGCATCGGTCTCCACCACCCCGAAGTGCGTGGGGTCGTCCACAGGAGTGAGGGCAATAGTCAGCTTGGACTTTTTTTGCCTGTGAAATTTCAGCATGTCGGTGAGGTCAATGTCGGTGAATATATCGCCATTTAACACGAAGAAAGTATCATCAATATGTTTCTCGGCGTTCTTGACTGCTCCGGCTGTGCCCAGGGGGGATTCCTCCATGCTGTAGACCAGTCTAGCGCCAAGCCCGTGGGCATCGCCGAAATAGCCCATGATAGAATCCGGCTTGTAGCCCATAGCCAGGACGATATCATGGATGTCGTGCTTGTTGAGGTAGCGGATGACGTGTTCGATAAAAGGCTTATTGAGAACGGGCACCATTGCTTTTACTGTGGAGTAGGTGAGTGGCCGCAGCCTGGTGCCTTCGCCGCCTACTAAGATAATCGCTTTCACTGGGCTTCAGGCTTTCTCATTTGGCATTTGGCGGTATTTTACTGCATTTCCACTGGGTGGGCAAAAGGCGGGGTTTGGTTCGCCCCTGTTCCGCTTATGCTAAAATGGTGAAGTTTTAGTAGGAGGCATAGATATGGCTTACGAGACTATAATATTGGAGAAGTCTGATGGCATTGCCACATTGACGCTTAATCGCCCTGGCAAACTTAATTCTCTTGACCACACGATATTGCAGGAGATGGTTAAGGCTATTGACGATGTTAGAGAAGATGATGAGGCAAAAGTGCTGGTTATCACCGGTGCTGGCCGTGCTTTTTGCAGCGGTGCTGACCTCACCTCTGAAATATATGGTACCGACCCCAAGCAACCTGGCATTAATAGGCCGTTCAAGTTAGAGCCATTTGTCAGCTTCGGCACAGTCATGAAACGGCTGCGCAATTTTCATAAGCCGGTCATAGCTGCTATCAATGGTGTAGTAGCTGGTGGAGGACTGGGTATGGCTTGCCTCTGTGATATCAGAATAGCCTCGGAGCAGTCAAAGTTCAGTGCTATATTTGTCAGGAGAGCATTAGTGGGTGATTGTGGTACCACTTATACCCTGCCGCGTCTGGTAGGGGTACAGAAGGCATTGGAATTGATGTGGACTGGTGACATGATAGATGCCAGGGAGGCGGAGAGAATAGGTTTGGTGAGCAGGGTTGTACCGCATGACCAACTGATGGCTGCAGTTCGAGAGATGGCTACTAAGATTGCAAGGGGACCCTCGGTGGCCATCGAGCTGATGAAAAAGATGGTGCATGAAGGGCTTGAGGCGAATAATTTTTCGGCTTCTCTGGCATACGAAGGCTGGGCGCAGGAGATGTGCTTGCTCACCGACGATACCAAGGAGGCCATGGATGCCTTCCTGGAGAAAAGGGAGCCGAAGTTCAGCGGTAAGTGACTTGTGCTTTAAGACCAAAAAGAGCTTGAGCGTTTCTAGTGGTTTGCTGGGCTACGGTTTCTTTGTCGGCG
>VGOF01000179.1 GCA_016875975.1 Chloroflexota bacterium
CATCAAGCAAGGCAAAAACTGGTCCGAAATGGAGTGAATTGCCCGAACTGCCTGAAGTCGAGACCATTAAAAGAGAACTGGCTCCGCACGTAGTCGGGCGAACGTTCACCAGCGTCACCATCTGCGATGCCAAACCAATAAAGCAGCCCACGCCCGATGAATTCTGTCGAAAACTGACTGGACAGAGAATTGACCGACTCGGACGCCGAGGGAAGTATCTGTTATTTCACCTCTCCAGCGGCGAGGCGCTGATTATCCATCTCAGGATGACCGGCGCCCTGCTGCTGAACCCCAAAGACCCAGACCGCGCCAGAGTTATCTTCCACTTCGATGATAGCAGCCAGCTTGCCTTTACCGACCGCCGACGGCTGGGAGCCATCTGGCTGGTAGAAGACGCAAAGACCGTAACCCGCAGGCTCGGCCCGGAGCCTCTGGAAGCGCACTTCACCACTGAAACCCTGGCCAAACTGCTGCAAAAACGCCAGGCTCCCATAAAGGCAATGCTCCTCGACCAGTCGCTAATCGCCGGAATCGGCAACATGTACGCCGACGAGGCGCTGTTCCTCGCCAAAATCCACCCCCTGCGACAAGCAAACAGCCTGTCACGTCAGGAAATCCAAAAACTTTACCAGGCCATCCGACAGGTACTGCAAAAAGCCATCGACAGCAAAGGAGCCAGCGTCGACACCTACAAACGTCCCGACGGTGCCACCGGCACCGCCCATGAAAATTTCCATGTCGCCCACCAGAAAGGCAAGCCCTGTCCCAAGTGCCATACCCCCATTGAACGCTTACCCATCCGCAACCGCGGCAGCTACCACTGCCCCAGGTGCCAGGTAGTTTGACGTATTGACAGCACCCCCATAGCCACCTAAAATAGCGCCATTCCACTACTTATCCCCTGGAGGTAGCAAATGAAAAGGTTTCTTTTCCCTTTGATGGCAGCCCTGTTGTTGGCTTCTGGATGCACCTGCATCCCCGGATTGGGCAACAAAGTCCCGGTAGCCTACATAGACTCAATATCCCCTGCTGAGGCTGCTTACGGAGAGACCGTCTCCTTTGCAGGCCATGGCACCGACGCTAATGGCACCGTTGTAGGTTACAGATGGAGCTCAAGCATCGACGGGGAGATAGGCACCACAGCCAACTTCCAGTCTTCAGCTTTATCAGAAGGGACGCACAATATCTACCTGAAAGTCCAGGACAATAATGGAGCCTGGTCAAAGGAAGTTGAAGGCACTTTGATAATCGGGGCATCCGCAGGTGCTCCTAGCGAAGCTGGCATTGAGCTTACGCCAGGCGCCGGCTCTGAAATGCCCGGTAGCACCGGCACGCCAGGCGCCTTGCCCTACATCAACTACTTCACCGCTGAGCCGGCGAGCATTGCCCCCGGCGGCTCGTCCCGCATCAGTTGGAGTGTGTCCAATGCCGAGTCAGTGGTCGGCAGCTATGACACAACACGGCTAGTCCTGCCCCTCACTGGTAGCGGCATAGTACGACCCACCAGGACGACGACCTACACGCTCACAGCTACAGGCGGTGGCACCAGCGCCACGGCGACAGTGGACGTCATAGTCACAGGGACGGCTGCGCCACCACCGCCACCAGCTCCAGGCTTGCCGGTCATCAACTCTTTCACCGCAAGCCCGGCAACAATTACCGCCGGCGGTTCCTCAACGCTAAGCTGGAATGTCTCCAATGCAACTCAACTCACGCTGACTTCGACGGTTACCAAATCTCTGTCAAATATGGTGGGCAGCACCACTGTCTCGCCAACAACGACCACTACCTACACGCTGACTGCCACCAACGCCGCCGGCCCTGCGACTGCCACTGCCAAAGTTACCGTTCAAACGCCAACTCCTACATCAAAGACAACCACACTATCGATAGTGTCTGCTGAAAGCGGTTCAATTAACTCAGACCACTTAGTTGGCTCCAAGCTTATCGCTGGTGATACAGGCACCAACAAGGCTCTTTGGGCTTATTTTAGCTTTAATACCACCACACTGGCAGGCAAAGAGATTGTAAAAGCCGAGCTGGTATGTTCACCAGATAGCTTAAACGGCAGACCTTGGCCCAACCTGGTATCGCTTGGCATCTACCAGGTAAACCACGGCCCTCGCGCACTAAGGCCCAGCGACTTCACCTTCGTAGGCCCAGCAATAAGAGAAGGCATTAGCCAGATACAAATGGTAGTGCCTTTGGATGTCACTGCTCAAGTGCAGAACGTAGCCACGGCAAGAGCACCGCGCTTTCAGGTCCGGTTCAACTTTGTGAGAATGACCAATACCGATAGCCTGCCGGATAACATCGGATGGACCAACCCCACGCTTAGAGTCACCTATCGCTTGTAACAAGGTGAATGGAGGACAAAATAATGAAGACAAACTGCGCCAAGGTAATCTTTACCCTACTCCTGTTATTGTCTTTTGTCATGCCCGGCTCTGCAGCCGCCCTGCCAGCCGATGTCGAGTTACCGACGGATAATCCCACTTACGTCATTGAGATACCCCTGGCAGACATCACAGAGGCCGTTGAGCCAGCGGCGCCACCCACTTCAGAAGTCTCAGTTGAAGCCAGGTGTAACAAGGCAGTATACATTGACGAGCAAAATCCCACCACCAACATGAACAGCGGGGCTCAGAGGGCACATCTCAGAGTTGGGATAGGGCCTGAGTTCGGCGGCGAGATGTGGACGCTGCTCAGCTTCCACCCTATCAAACGCTCACAGGGTGGCCCCCTGCCTGACGATGCAGAGGTCACCCGTGCCCGGATAAAGTTGTACAAGGAATCAGGCCCATCGGGTGCCATCAGATTATGGGGACCACAGGAGGACTTCAACGAGAATTCAGTGAATTGGAATACCAAGCCTCGTCTTTACAGCACACTGGGAGGCAATATGAATGCGCCATCGACAAACGGATGGTGCTATGGAGACCTGGCAGGTTTCATAATTGTAGATGCCCTAAGATATAACCATGCTGCCAGAGTTGTCTTGCGCCCTACCTGGACTAACATAGGCAAGAGCATCTCCTTTCACAGCAATGAGCACCCCAGCTTGGCTCCAAAGTTAGTTGTTTACTATAAGTCGGCAGCAGCGCCGCCAGCTTCCACTCCTGCGCCTGCCCCAGCACCGACTCCACCAACTCCTACAGACACCACCCCCTGCACACTCAGCTACACCGTGACACCAACAAATCCCAGACCAGGCCAGCAAATTACTATAACCGCCCGGGCGACCGATAACCAGGCTATGTACTACCTTACCATCATGAGAGGTTCCATCGAGCTCGCCAGGCGTGATGCCACAGCAGGCCAGAGAGAGCTCACGGTATCTTTTACCGAGACCGCTCAACTGCCCTCGATGAGCTACCAGATTTTCGCTGATGACCTCAGCCCATCGGCATCTCCGGTAAGCAGGATGGTCACCATTCCTGTAACTGGCTCAGGCACTGCTCCCACCGTCACAGTGACCACCGAATGGTTAGATGTGGAAAGGGTGATACCGGACAGATACCGGCTCATTAAGAACGACGGACAGCGGGTAAGAATAACGGCGGAGGCCTCTGACCCCGATGGTATCCAGAACCTTCACATATTTATTAACGGCATAGACCACCCGTTTACATACACCGGACAAACCAGCGTAAGACAGACAATAGACTGGGTGAACAACCAGCCCTCCCGCACCCGATTTTACTATTACGCTCAAGCGCGAGACCGTGAAGGCCAGACAACCACCGGCGAGGGCGGAGACTACCAGATTGCCCAGCCGCAGGATATCAGAATGATATGGAGTTGTGCCCCAA
>VGOF01000180.1 GCA_016875975.1 Chloroflexota bacterium
GTGGATGTGGTGGGCAGGTTCTCTTTCTTGCGCATAATCTGGTATATCTGGGTAGGAGTGATATCTACGCCATCGCGGTAGCTTTTGTCCTCGTAGATTATCTCCAGGGGAACAATGCGGATATGGTACTTTTCCACCAGTTTCCTGGGAAGACAGCAAGTGCTATCGGCAACGATGGCAACCTTTCTCATTGCGCACACTCCTGAATAGAGTTATGCGACTACTTTGCCATACGAGGTATTGACCTGTCAATAGAGGTGCCAGGAGCCGCAAGTTCCAAGTTGCCTCAGGCGCTCTGACCTTTGACTTTTAACTTATGCTCACCGTTGATAGAGCCCTGTCAACTGTCCTCGTCCCAAGATATGGCCTTGCATAGCCTCTAGTACCTGCCCCTTTGAAGCGCCGGCGGCTAAATCTAGTCTCGTATCCAGCGCATACAAGGCGAAGCCGTAATGGTGCGGTTTGCCGGGAGGCGGGCAGGGGCCAAAATAGCCGAGCTGCATCATGCCGTTTTTGCCATGCAAAGCCCCGCTGGGCAGACGTTCATCCTTGGGCACAGCCTCGCTCAATTCTCTGGTCTCAGGCGGCAAGTCGAAGATAACCCAGTGGGTAAATGTCCCTATGGGAGCATCGGGGTCATCCATAATCAAGGCCAGCGACTTAGTCCCATTGGGCACTCCATCCCACTTCAGTGCCGGTGAGACATTTTCGCCCTTGCAGGTGTACTTGTCAGGTATGGTAGCTCCATCGGCGAAAGCAGGGCTGGATAGTGAAATCACTGCTTCGCCAGGCTGTCCCGGTGGTGGAGCCTGACTGGAACAGGCAGCTATTCCCACAAGGCCGAGGAGCAGCATTGCTGATAAAATGGTTATCCTCAAAAATACAGACTTCATTACGTTGCCTCCTTCTCGCTCACCGGTGACATCTTACTATGTGCCTTTGTAAATGCCCATGACGTAACTTGCAACCTGCAACTTAGGAAAAGGGTGTCCGTACTCTGCGCCGCAGTATAAGTCCTGCAAGTAAGCCAGCAATTAAGCCACCGAGATGACCTTGCCAGGCTATACCTGGGACGAAGGACATGATAAAGAAACCGCCGACTACTGCCACCCACAAGGGCATGGGCACAGGTATGGGAAATACGATTACCCTCAGCCTTGGGGTTAATACTGCCAGCGCACCACCCAGGGCAAAGACTGAGCCAGAGGCACCTATGGCTATGCTATAGGGATTGCCCAGGACCATGAATAGCGCGTTGCCCAACAACCCACCCGCAAAATAAATGATGAAGAAAAGCAGGTTTCCCACCAGTCCGCATAAAAATCTACCGAAGAAATACAGGGTGATCATGTTCGCCAGGATATGCCAGATACCGTAGTGCGTGAAGAGATTGGTCACAATCGTCCATGGCCTGGCCAGAAAACTGGCCGGCTGGAATCCCAGCAAAAGCACCAGGTCATGTCCCATCAGGTCAGCTACCCTTATGCCGATAAAAACTAAGAAGTTAAGGATGACCAGGATGAGTATCGGGGTTAGGTCGTCGCCTCTATATCCGTTTCTCATAGCTATCTTTGTTCCTTTACGAAATCACTATCAACGCTGAGTAGCTAAAGTCGCTCAGCTACTCAGTCTGCTGGTCCGAGCCTCTCCTCTGTCATTCTGAGCATAGCGAAGAATCTCGGAATTCAGGTTGGCCTCGCACAGAGTCTGTCACTAACTCTTCATATAAATCCTGCCATCCCTTGTTAACACTTTCAATGAGCCGAATTTTTTCCGCCTCAGAATGCCCTTAATCCGCTTCTCCCTCTGAATCGCGTTCTCTATATCCGCGAATACCTCATAATACACGAGTTTGGTAAGTTTATACCTCTTGGTGAATCCGTCAATCAGCTTTTCTTTGTGTTCGTAAACCCTTCTGACTAAGTCGTTGGTAACTCCTGTGTATAGCACCGTATTCAGCTTGTTGGTCATTATATAGACGTAGTATTGCTTATTCACTGGCCAATTTAATAACCTGTTTATATTTCTGGTGACTGCCCTTTCATTATGCGTAGGGGTGAGATTCTTCAGTCGCTTCGCTCCTTCAGAATGACGTTAAACGAAAGACTCCCTCAGGATGACAGGTGAATGGCTCAAAATGACGGATATGGCTATTAAACATTGAATAATCTCTCCGACACCATCTTTACTATAATACTCGTTGGCTGCGAAGTGTCAAGTACTATGTGACTATCCACGGGGGATTCGGTCACAGGGTCGAAGTCCCGCTTTTGTGATTCATATATCTCCCAGCGACCATCCGAGGTGGTTTCTTCCTTCAGCCTTTTCTCCAGGCGAGTCTTCACGCTGGCTTCATCCGACACACATTCTATAACTGCGAAATCGGCCTTTGCCCTCTTTGCTATCTCGGCGACCTCTAGCCTATCCTGCCTCTTCTTGAATGAGGCGTCCAGTATTACCCACTGTCCCTGGGAGAGAAGCTCCTTAGCCTGGGCGAACATATTATCATAAGTTCGCCGGGAGAAGTCATCGGTATAGATTCCGCCTTGAAACTGCTCAAACCTGTGCTCGGTTGGCGAGATGCCGGCGAGTTTTTTCCTGGTAATGTCCGAGGAGATGACATTGAATCCCAGGCTGCGGCTTAAAGCCTCGGCCACGGTCGATTTGCCCGTGCCCACCAGCCCGGTCATTATCAGTAAGATAGGTTTTTCCCTGGTATATCGGCAGGCTAGACCAAAATATGTCTGCGCAGCAGCCAGAGCCTTTTCTTTATCTGGAATATAGGGGTCATCCAGCTTGAAGCTCTCCACCTTCCCCCGCACATATGCCCGATAGCACTTGTAGAAATTGAGAAGTTGATTGACCCCTTCGTCTTTGCTAAAGCGCACATAGGCTTTGACAAAAGCCTGGGAAAGGTCAGCACGCTGGTATCTGTCCAGGTCCATAGCCAGGAAGGCCACCTCGGAAGCTACGTCGCCATACCTGAATCTGTCGTTGAACTCTATGCAATCATAGATGTAAATCCTGTTGCTGAAGCAGACGTGAGCGGCGTGGAGGTCGCCATGGCAGTCCTTTATCCTGCCCTTTTTGATACGCTCCCGGAGCAGGCTTTCGTTGGATTTCAGGAAATTATCGGAGTAGGTCGTGATGCGGTGATATTGCGCAGGGGTTATAGCGTTGCCGATGTATTTCTCAGTCTGAGAGAAGTTCTCGTCGGTGTTTACTTTTATGGCTTCGAGGTTGCCGAAGGCGCTGATTTCGGGGCTGGTCCTGGCCTTGTCATGGAACTCTGCCAATTTTTGGGCTACCCGCTCCACCATATCGGCCGTTACCTGGTCCTGGGGAAGGAGCCTGTCCATCATGCGGTCGGCAGGGAGTTGGCGCATTTTTACTGCATAATCGATTACCTTGCCCTGGCCGCCAACCCTGATTTTGCCATCGCTGCTGACTATGGGCACCACTTCCAGATATATTTCAGGGGAAAGGCGCTGGTTCAACTCCACTTCCTGCTCGCAGAAGAACTGGCGCTTCTCCAGCGTGGTATAGTCCAGGTATCCCAGATTCACCGGCTTCTTCACTTTGTAAACCAGGTCGCCGGTGAGGAAGATGAATGACATCTGGGTCTGTGCCAGCTCTACCTTTGACGGCTTATGTGGATAGGCTTCGGGTTTAAGTAACGCCTGGACTAAAGCCGGTTGCTTGGACACTCTACCTACACACTTTTTGCATGAGGCTGTCCGAAAAATTAATTGTTATCGCGAGGAGCCCCGATGCAATCGGGGCGACGTGGCGATCTCAGCCAAGGCAGA
>VGOF01000181.1 GCA_016875975.1 Chloroflexota bacterium
TCCATGTATTGTCTTGCCTAAGACCATGCTGGTGTCAGCCTGCCATCGGCACTTTGCCAGTTGGGCACCCAGGCCAGTGCCACCAGGCGGACAAAGATATCCTTCTTGGCAGGCCTCATGAGGATGCGCTCCAGTTCTTCTGTAAGCGGGTCGCCCCTGGTTTGTAGTTCCTCTATTTCGGCCTTGAAGGAAGATTCCAGCTCCTGTAACTGTTGCTGATAGGTCGCCAGTGTATCTTTGGCGCGCGCCACATCCTGTGCCTCTTTCATAACGCGGCTGGCCCCACGGACTGTGGTGGTAGCTCTTCCCAGCGAGGAATAGCTGACAGCCTTTTTACCGACGAAGGCGCTGAGTAGAGTGGTGCCTGCGGAGATAGCAGTCTGCATTTTCTGCTGCTTGGCTTGCTCTGCCTCTCTATCCACAGCCTGCTGGGAGCGTCGCACCTTTTCTTCTAATGAAGCCATCTTAGTGGCATATTTCTGCTTCACCTTTTCCATGACGTCGTCCCGTTGCTCTCGGGAGCTTTGTTGCAGCCTGACCCTGAAGTCACGTTCTGATTCTTCGGGATTAGAGAGCTTTTTCAAAGAGGGGCTTTTTAGCAGCTCTATTTTCTGGTTTCTGAAGAGCCAGTTGGCGAACTCCCTGCTCCAGGCATCGTAGCTCTTGGCGTTGCTGGCAGCAGACGGCAGGGGGAGAAAGCCTGCTACCTCAGATGGTGACTTCTCCAGGTCAGAGATGTTAAGCGCAGCCTCAATGACGTTATCCCAGTTCACAGGGATGGGGTCTTCAGTTATCTGGGTGAGATAAGTTGGTTCCTGAACGGCGTCTGCGCCTGTTTTTGCATCAACAAAGTGTACCTGCGCTGTTCCCAGCAACATGGGGCTGTACAACAGGTTTGGCCCTGCTGATTGGCTACCGCGGATGGGGACAAAATACTGAGGTATGCTTGGCGGAAGCACCGGCTTGGCGCTTTTTTGAGCCACGCTGGCTGCGGCTGGAGCGGATGCTGCCGCATAGGCGGGAGCAGCAGCGGGAGAGGCTGCAGGGGGCTGCGCAGACACTACGGTGGGACGCACCGATTCCATGAGCACCTTTATCTGGTTACGGGTAAGCGGCCCACGCAGGTAGGACATAGCCCAGCGGCTTTCGAAAATCGTAGGGGCATCATCGTGGACGTTGTTCATGAGGAAGATGCGACTGCCCAGGCCAGCCAGCGTCTGTTCCATTGCTTGCCTGTCAAACTTAGTGCCGCTGCTGGCGGCAACGCCCTCGAGCCCTTCCAGAACTCGCATCTTATCGCGCTCCGTTTGCAGCCTGCCAATGAACCAGGTGCCAGTATTGGCAAGCCCCTTGTAGTCAAGGTCGACCGGGTTTTGAGTAGCCAGCAGGATGCCCACGCCAAATGCTCGTGCCTGCTTCAACAAAGTTAGAAGAGGAGCTTTAGAAGGTGGATTGGCTATGGGCGGGAAATAGCCGAAAATCTCGTCCATGTACACTATGGCTCTCAGGCTGGTGGTGCCCGACTGGGTGCGTGTCCATGCCAGTATCTGGTTCAACAGCAAAGAGACGAAGAACATGCGCTCTGCGTCGTTCAGATGAGCTATGGAGAATATGGCATGCCGCGGCTTGCCATTGGGCGAATACAGGATTTGTCCGATATCCAGAGGTTCCCCCTCTAACCAGGCATTGAAGCCCGGGGCCGCCAGCAGGTTGTTGAGCAGCATTGCCAGCTCAAACCGGTCCTTGGACGGATAGAAGGACTCCAGGTCTAACACTCCCACCTTGCTCATCGGTGGCGTCTGTATCTGCTGGATTAGTGAGGCCAAATCCAGATCGCGTCCCTGCCTCCAGGCTGTATCCAGTATAGTGGACATCAGGATATGTTCCCGACTGCGGATGGGGTCGGCTTCTTTTCCCAGGAGTCCGAGCAGGCTGGTAGCGGTGGACACAATGCGGTCTCTGAGGAGCTCGCTGTCGTCTCTGACGGCTGACGGGGGCGCCGCAAATGACTTGAGGATGGAAACGGGAAGGCCAGCGTTGCTGCCAGGCGTGTATATCACGAAGTCGGCAGTCTGGCGCAGTTGAGCAATTCGTTCACCGTCCTGTCCCCATGACGCCAGCCCGTTCCTCCATAGCTCCGCCTGCTGTCTGGCATATTCGTCAGTTGATAAACTCTTCTTGCGGGCATCGTCTTCGTTCACCCAGGGCAGGAAATCTTGTGGCTGTAGCTGTGGAAAAGTGAGCAGCAGGTTAGGCAAATCGCCCTTGGGGTCAATGATGATGGCAGGTATGCTGTCCATTGCCGCTTCTTCCAGCAGGGCGATGCACAGGCCTGTTTTGCCGCTGCCGGTCATGCCCACGCAAACGCCGTGCGTGACCAGGTCCTTGGAATCGTAGAGCAGCAGTCCTTCTTTTGGCTTCTTAGCCGCCAGGTCATAGGGTCTGCCCAGATAGAAAACGCCCAGCTTTTCGTAGTTCTCCATAATTCAACCCCCCTGAGATTTATCGGCGTCCTATTTAGTCCACCGTAAGCTATGAAAAGGGTAAAGGAATGAGGGAAGTTTAATGATGCCAAGGACTGTTGTCAATAGCATGGGGCTGTATTACTTCAGATTGAGGAACTCTGCGTAGCGCGCCAGCATAGCAAAGGCGGTGGCGGCTTCATGGGGCATGGTGAAACACCAGTGGTTCTTGTCGGCAAGCGCCTTGTTCAACTGCTGGGTAAAGGCAGCACTGATGGCGGGCAACTCAGAGCCTATGATTACCGGTTTGTCTAATCTCTTACTCATCTCGGCTATTGTGTCCATGACCCCGATTATGCGTTCTGCCATGTCATCTTGGGCGCGTTTTCTGTCATCTTCGGTCATTGACTGCATCACCCTTCCCGGGCGCGCTGCCGGAATCAAGCCAAGCAGAATTACGCCATCGGTCACGGGCGATTTCAATACTACCTCCACAGCCCTGGTAAGGTTATCACCGAAAGTGCCAGCCACCAGGTCAACGGGATTGCCCCGGCTCCACCAGGCAGGCATGAAGCTGTCCAGCTCTTTGATTGTCTCTGGCGGCAGCGTGACTACATCCAGTCCGAGCTTGGCACAGGCATCGGTGGCCAGCACTGCCCATCCTCCTCCAGCAGCTACTATTCCTACTCTGCGTCCTCTGGGCAGTGGATAGCAGAGGAATGCCAGGGCAGCATCCAGCATTTCGTAAATAGTCCTTACCCTGACGATGCCGGTCTGCTGGAACACAGCCTGGTACACTGCGTCTGAGCCGGCCAGGGCTGAGGTATGTGATTTAGCAGCCTTAGCGCCGGCATCCGTGTCACCGCTCTTGAGCACCACTATGGGTTTTTTCTTACTGGCTTCTCTGGCTATCTCAATGAACCGCCTGCCGTCTTTCACGCCTTCCAGGTAGCTGAGGATGACCTTGGTCTGTGGGTCATTAGCCAGATATTCGATGTAGTCCTCGGTATACAGGTCAGCTTCGTTGCCGCTGCTGATGCACTTGCTGCAGCCGAAGCCTCGTATAGTGAGATGGCGGCTGGTAGTACCCACGATGTTGCCGCTCTGGGAGACAATGGCAATGTTGCCGGGCTTGGGGAAAAGCGGCGGCATCTGGGGGTAGAGCCTGGCTTCCGTGTTCATAATCCCCTGCGAGTTTGGGCCAACCAGCACCATGCCGCCTTTTCGGGCGACGTCCACGAACTCCTGCTCCAGCTTCTCGTTGCCCGTTTCGGCGAAGCCGGCGGTGATTA
>VGOF01000182.1 GCA_016875975.1 Chloroflexota bacterium
TGCAAAACGGGAAAGCCCAGGCAATTGTGGTGAACTCCGGCTGTGCCAATGCCTGCACGGCTAACAAGGGTATGGCCGCTGCCGAAGAGATGGCAAAGTCGGTGGCCAAAAAGCTAGATATATCATCACAAGACGTCCTCGTCGCCAGCACCGGCGTGATCGGAATTCCGTTGCCGATGGACAAGATTAAAAGAGGCATAAAGGAAGTCGTACTCACTGAGGACGGTGGGCATGAGATGGCACAGGCCATGATGACTACGGATACTTTCGCCAAGGAGATAGCAGTACAGGTTCAAGCAGAGCCAAAGGGATTCACTGTCGGTGGAGTAGCCAAGGGAGCAGGCATGATACACCCCAACATGGCTACTATGCTCTGCTTCCTGACTACAGACGCAGCCGCAGATGCAGAGTTCCTGCAGTCAGCATTGAAAAAATCTGTAGATAGCTCATTCAACATGATTACCATCGATGGTGATACTAGCCCTAGCGACACGGTGGCTATATTAGCTAATGGCCTGGCAAGAAATCAGCCACTAAGCAAAGCAAATGGCAAACTCTTTCAGAAAGCCTTGGATAAGGTTTGCTTGTATTTGGCCAAATCCATCGCCAGAGATGGCGAAGGGGCCACAAAGCTCATGGAAGTAATCGTTGAAGGCGCCATGAATGAGATAGAGGCTCGCCTGGCAGCCCGCACCATAGCCAGCTCTCCTCTGGTAAAGACGGCTATTCACGGAAACGACCCCAACTGGGGACGCATAGTCTCAGCCCTGGGCCGCAGTGGTGCCAGGGTCACCGAGGCCAAATTAGATGCTTACCTCAACAGCATTTGCGTTATGAAGCAAGGCCATCCCCTGCCCTTTGATAAGCAACAGGCGAGTGCCAGTTTGAACAACAAAGAAGTGCTGCTGAGGGTGAATCTCAACTTGGGACAAGGCAAAGCCATTGCCTGGGGATGCGACCTATCTGCGGAATATGTTAACATTAATAGCGCTTATACTACCTAATCCCTCCGGGGCTGGTTAGGCCAATGAAACCCATAGTGATTAAGATAGGCGGTAGCACCTTTGGCAAAAGCGATACCACGATTGAAGACTTGGTGACGCTCCAAAAGAGAGGGTTGCCCACAGTGGTAGTCCATGGTGGTGCCAATACCGTAACCGACTGGCTCAGCCGCCTGAACATACCTACCAGCTTTGTCAGAGGGTTGAGGGTAACCGACTTTGAGAGCCTTAAAGTGGTTACCGCGATACTGGCAGGTCTGGTGAACAAAGAGCTAGTAGCAGATATATGGAAGTTGGGGGGCAAGGCGGTAGGCTTGAGCGGCGCCGATGGTGGGCTGATAGAAGCCAAGAACAGGACACCTGAACTGGGATATACAGGCGAGCATCTGCAAGTTGACTCGTCGTTACTGAAGACCTTGCTTAAGGCAGGCTATATACCCGTGATTGCACCGATTAGCCTGGGCAGGCTAGAAAACTCAAATAACAACATGAGCTTGCTCAACGTCAATGGCGATACAGCAGCAGGAGCTATAGCTGCCTCCCTGGGTGCAGAGAAGCTCATCTTCCTCACCGATGTACCCGGCATCTGCGATAGCTCCAAGCAACTTGTGAGGAAACTGACCGCCGAAGGCGCCAGGGAGATGATTGCCTCTGGCGTAGCATCGGGAGGCATGAATGCCAAGGTCGAGGCCTGCCTTATAGCCATAGATAAAGTAGCAGTGACCAGAATTATCGATGGCAGGGTACCACACGCCTTGATTAACGAGATAGACGGAAAAGCAGATGGAACCACAATCACCAAGTAAAGCCGAAAACTGGCAAGAGCTTGAAGCGAAGCTCTTCATGCGAACCGTAAAGCGCCAGCCCATAACGCTGGTACGCGGGCTAGGCGCTCGCGTCTGGGATGCTGAGGGTAAAGAATACCTCGACTTTGTCGCCGGTTGGGCAGTAAATAGCCTCGGGCATTGCCATCCAGCGATGGTACAGGCGCTGCAGCAGCAAGCCCATACGCTGATACACGTCTCAAACCAGTTCTACACCATCCCACAGGTGCAATTAGCCCAAATACTGGTCGAGCATAGCTGCCTCGACCGCGTATTCTTTTGCAACAGCGGCGCCGAGGCTAATGAAGGTGCTATGAAATTGGCTCGCAGGTATGGCAAGCTCCACCTGGACGGAGCTTACGAAATCGTAACCACTCGCAACTCTTTCCACGGCAGGACATTGGCCATGGTCGCAGCTACCGGGCAGAACAAGTTCCAGGAACCCTATATCCCACTTCCCAACGGCTTTGTCAACGTGGACTATGACAATGTGGCTGCAATCAAGGCCGCCACTGGTCCACGAACCTGCGCAGTGATGCTGGAGCCAGTCCAGGGCGAAGGCGGAGTCAACGTTCCGGACAAGAACTATCTCAAGGAGATAAAAAGTTGGTGTGACCAGAAAGGCATCCTTCTAATCCTGGACGAAATCCAGACAGGCATCGGCCGCATGGGGACTCTGTTTGCCTACGAACAATACGGGGTTGAGCCTGATATAATGACACTAGCCAAAGGACTGGGGAGTGGCATCCCCATCGGAGCCTTCTTAGCTAAAGAGCGGGTCTCTGTCTTCGTCCCAGGAGAGCATGGCAGCACCTTCGGCGGCAGTCCCCTTATTTGCGCTGCCAGCCTGGCAAGCTTGAAATTCATTATCGAAAATGATGTACCCTGCCAGGTGAATAGGGTAGGACAATACTTCGTGAGCAGGCTGGAAAAGCTCAAAGGGCAATTCGATTTCATCTCCGAAATCAGGGGGGGTGGATTGTTGATAGCCCTGGGTTTCACCAAGGACATTGCCTCGGAAATAGTGCTAGAGTGTCTCAAGGAAGGGTTGCTGGTCAACCCGGTCAAGCCCAATGCCATCAGGTTCATGCCACCGCTCATCATCACCGAAAAGGAGGTGGATGAGGCATTGGACATTCTAAAAACAGTACTCAATCGGAGGACAGAAAATGGCAGATAAAGTCGTCCTGGCTTACAGCGGAGGGCTTGATACCTCAGCCGCCATACAATGGCTAGCGGAAGAGCGCAACATGGATGTGATTGCCCTTACTATAGATATCGGCGGCGTTAGGGACTTGGAAGCTATCCGACAGAAAGCATTAAAGGTCGGCGCCATCAAAGCGCTGACGCTTGATGCCAGAAAGCAGTTTGTCGATGGCTTTATTTTCCCAGCCCTCAGGGCTAATGCGCTATACGAAGGTCAATATCCCTTGGCAACTGCCCTGGGGCGCCCGCTTATTGCCAAACTCATGGTAGAAACTGCTAAGAAGGAGGGTGCTACTGCCGTGGCTCACGGCTCCACAGGCAAAGGCAACGACCAAGTCCGCTTCGACGTGAGCACGGTAGCTCTGGCTCCGGAGCTAAAGGTAGTCGCCCCGGCTCGTGAATGGGGTATGACTCGTGAGCAGACCATCGCCTATGCTGCGAAACACGGCATCCCGATACCAATCACCATAAAAAGCCCCTACTCCATAGACGAGAACCTCTGGGGCAGAAGCATAGAATGCGGTGTCTTGGAAGACCCCTGGATAGAACCGCCGGAAGAGGTCTTTGCCTGGACTAAATCCCCTGCGGCAACACCAGATAAGCCAGGTTACGTGGAAATCGGCTTTGAGAAGGGAACCCCTGTCAGCCTCGATGGCAAGAAGCTGGATGGTGTTGGTCTCATCCAGCGCCTCAATGACCTGGCAGGCCAG
>VGOF01000183.1 GCA_016875975.1 Chloroflexota bacterium
CCCCTACGTGTTGTTTTTCGACAGCCTCAGGATGGCTATATTTCCTCTCCCTCGATGGGAGAGGATTAAGGTGAGGGTAACGCGTTCTTTTCCCCAGGGGAGAGAGAACTCGTGTCCTGCAACTTGAAACTTGCATCTTGCATCTTGCATCCTACAACTCACCACTTGCCTGTTGTCTGTTGCCTCACGCCTGTTGCCTCTGGTCTCTTTCACTACCGCCGTAGAACTTGCTGGCAGTGGCAGTCTCGAAATCCAAGCCGGCTTCTAGACCGGAGGACATGGCTACATTCATCGCCCTTTTTGTCGCCTGCACAGCAGCCGGTGAACGGGAAGCTATTTCCGCCGCCAGCTTCCTGGCTTCATCCATGAGTTGAGCCGCAGGGTAAACATGGTCTACCAGCCTTATTCTTAAGGCTTCGCCAGCGTCTATCTTCCGGCCAGTATATATCAATTCCCTGGCTATGCCAGGGCCAGCCACCCGCGGCAGCCGTTGCGTGCCACCACAATCAGGGATAATTCCATAAACCACCTCCGGTATGGAGAAAACAGCATCCTCAGCGGCCAGCCTGATATCGCAAGCTAACGCTACCTCCATCCCTCCACCAATGCAAGCTCCATTTATGGCCGCTATCACCGGGATAGGAAGCGACTGATATAGACTGAAGACATCCCTGAAATACTTCACCGCCTCGAATGCCCCGCGAAATTCCATGCCAGCAAGCATATCCTCCGGCGACTTCGACTCCTTGATGTCCAATCCAGAGCTGAAGGCACGGCCAGCGCCCGTGAGAATAGCTACCCGTACTTTGGACTCTGCCTCTACCGCCTTAGCGGCTTCTTCCAGCCCCTGCCACAGCTCGGTATTGAGAGCATTCAGCCTCTCCGGTCGATTCATGATGATAGTAGCGATAGTATCTGTTATTTCCAATAGGACGGTATCATGTTTGAATCCCTTGCGCATCTCAGTCTCCTACTCAACATATTAATCTGGCGTCTTGTCGCTGGCGCCGTGCTACACGTAGCGCGGGGCTTCAGCCCCGCTGATAGCGACCCTAATGGTCGCGTTGTCATCGCGAGGAGCCACGATGTAATCGGGGCGACGTGGCGATCTCCCTCTGTCATTCTGACCCTGAACGAAGTGAAGGGGAAGAATCTCATAACCCCACCTCACCGTGAGATTCTTCGGTCGCCCCGATAGAATCGGGGCTCCCTCAAGAATGACAGCGTCAGCAAGATTGCTTCGCTTCGCTCGCAATAACGAGGGGGGTCTGTTGCCTGTTGCCTCACGCCTGTTGCCTCTAGCCTCTCGCTTCTTGCCTCTAGGCCTTTGACTTTGTCTAGAGCATTCGTGCCACTGCGAAAGCACTTTCCATTGCCTGGGCTATCTTCCCCGGCTTGGCGCTGTCTCCGATAATATGTAGCTCTGTCACTTTGCCTTCAAGCTCCTGGGCAAGGCTGCAATCTGACTGCATGCCTACAGCAAGCACCACAGTATCGCCAGCAAAGGACTCCAGGTTCCCGTTGCGCCTCACCCTTACACCCTGGCTTGTTACCTCCTCGACCCTAGCATTGACTTCCATCCTGACGCCGAGTTGGCGCAATCGGCCCAGAACCACCCATCTATTTGCCCTCTCAATATCCGCACCAATCTTGCTCAGCATCTCCACGATAGTCACCTTCTTGCCCTTCTGCACCAGGAACTCCGCCATCTCGCAACCAACCATGCCACCACCCACAATAACTATGTTGTCGCCGACTTCCTTTTTGCCAGTCAACACATCCAGAGCCATGACCACGTTCTCTCCATCCACGCCAGGGATATGGGGAACAATTGGAGTTGCCCCTGTAGCTACTATCACCGCATCCGGCTTGGCCCTCTGCACAACCGCAATATCCACCCTTTGCCCCAACTCTACCGCTATACCTAGCTTCTTCATCTGCCCGGCCAGATATCTGGTCAGGCCTCCTAGCTCTTCCTTATGCGGTGGCAAAATGGCAACCAGCAATTGCCCCCCAAGTTGGTCTTTGCTATCAGCCAGCGTAACATGGTGGCCCCTCATGGCAGCTACCCTGGCTGCCTCCATGCCGGCTGGCCCACCGCCAACGATAAACACTTTCTTATGCTTCTTAGCTGGCTCAATCTTGTATTCCAGTTCCCTACCAGCCCTGGCATTGACAGCACAGACCACAGGCCTCATCTCAAGCACGGTGTCGAAGCAGGCGCAGCAGGCAGTGCAATACCTGATCTCATCAAATCGTCCCCCTTTCGCCTTGTTAGGCCACTCGGGGTCAGCTATCAGCGCCCGGGCCGCATAGACCATATCAACTCTGTCACAATCCAGAATCTGCTCCGCCAGCAGCGGGTCATTTATCCTGGTGCCGCCGATGATTGGAATATCGACAACATCCTTGACCCCCTCCGCCAGGTAAATCCAGTTGCCCCGGGGAATGGACATCTGGATAAACGGAGTGGGCGATTCGTGCCAGCCCGTGGACACATTGATAGCATGTATGCCGGCTTTCTCCATCAGCGGCACTACCGCCTTGGTATCCTCCAGTGTATTGCCCCCTTCCATAAAATCGGCACCTGAGACCCGACACAGTAGGGGATAGTCATCTCCCACCGCCCCTTTCACGCTCTCAATGCACTCAAGTAGAAATCGAGCACGCTTGATGATATTCCCACCATATTCATCATTCCTGTTGTTAGTATGGCCTGACAGGAAATAGCTGATGAGACCAGTGCCAGCGATGGCATTAATCTCCACAGCATCGAAGCCGGATTTCTTCGCCCTGAGAGCAGCATCCCCGTAGGAAGCCACCACCCGCTTTATCTCATCCAGAGTCAGTGGTCGAGGCTTGGGAGCATTAGCATGTCTCTCCACGCCGATATTGGAAGGGCCTACCACCTCCATGCTGCCGTCAGGTTTCTCCAGCAACTGCAGGGCGGATATTTGCACCGCCACCTTGGCGGCATATTTGTGCATCAGGTTGACGAAATCACGGAGACCGGGGATGAACTCATCTTTATAGATACCGATACCGCCAGGGGGAAACATCCCGGCGTAGAGCGTGGGTGCCAGTCCCACCACAATCAAGCCCGCTCCGCCACGCGCCCGCTCTGCGTAGAAGGCCTTAAACCTATCGGTCACCATGTCGTCGGCAGCCAGCCCAAGCTCCATAGCTGGCATCACTATCCTGTTCTTCACCTCCATCGTCCCTATCTTGATAGGTTCAAACAACTTGGTGAGTTTGCCCATAGAAAATCCCTCCTGACTTAAGTGCTTGCTTTATGGCTTCGCTTTGACCCTGGCAGGCAATTTCTCGTTCAGGATATCCACCGCTTCCTTGACCATGTCATTCAGAATATCTTTGGCTGGTCTCACATCCTTGAGCATGCCCGCTATCTGTCCAGCGGGCGAGCAGAGGAGGTCATGTCGCTTAGCCTTTGACAGGCTATTTATGAGGTCTAACATCAGCAATACCTGTATGATTACGGGGAGAGGCTTCAAGCCAGAGTTATCAAAGGCATCCTGTATCGGGTTTTTCATCTGCCGTAACGTTTTCCCCGACCACACCCTGCTTATCCTGGTATCCTCTTCATTGGCAGCTATCAATGCCTTCCGATGTACTTCAATGACATTGGCCTCTTCGGCGAAGAGAAAAGCAGTGCCCACCCAGACACCCACAGCCCCCAGCGCCAGCGCAGCCACAATGCCCCTGCCATCGCCTATGC
>VGOF01000184.1 GCA_016875975.1 Chloroflexota bacterium
ACGAGAAGCTGAAATCACTACCTGAGGCACAGAGCTATTTGAAAGCTGGCAAGACACTACAGCAGCTTGATGACATTGCTAATCAAATGAGCGATAATGAATTCGCAGAAAGGATGGTGAAAGCACGCTCCGATCTCTTCCAATACATCTCTCGACTTCCTAACCGAGGTGCCTAGACTCATTCCTTCAGGCTCATTCTTGGATTAGAAAAGACTTAGGTGTTGAATTCAGCAGTTCAAAAATCGCGCATCCAGGTTCAATTGAATCTCAAGCTGGCCTTAAGCTATAATGACAGCCCGTTGGCCAGTGGTGAGCGTAGCCCAGGGGACTAAGGCGTCAGGTTGTGGCCCTGAAGATCGAGGGTTCGAATCCCTCCGCTCACCCCAGCTAAAGTGCGCCTGCAAAGAGATGAACACGGCACGATAGTGCTTGCGCCTGTAGCTCAGCGGACCAGAGCATCGGTCTTCGGAACCGAGGGTCGTGGGTTCGAATCCCTCCAGGCGCGCTACCTTTTGAAGCTAAAATCACCTTTGGCAGGAACAATAGACGAGCCTTTCCTTGTGAAACGGCACTAAATTGGCACTGATCTAATTTGGACACAGCTTGCTTATCTAAAACTACTAAAGGCTAGTGGTGGCTTCTTTAACTATGTTTTGCAGTTTCGGAAAGTGTAGGCCGTCTCCATAATTCCGCCCGTTATATTTGTCTTGAGTCATCGTCAAATAAGTCGAGTTTGAACAATAAGCCAGAAACCGCAGTCATGGGACACTATCAAGAGCCGATACCTATCGGCTAATGTAGTATCATTGTATCTGAAAGCTTCAAATTGAAAGAGCGCCAAGCTTTATCAACAAGGGGAGATCTCTAATGCCTTGTTATCGAGTATAGGTAGAAGAGGGGTGGAGTGACTATCAATCACAAGTTTACCTTCGCACAGCCGTTTTTCTGGCTTTAATCATTCTCGAGGCATATCCCGTCGCCGTTATTGACCGGATAATAGGCGGCTAAAAGAACAAGCTCTGTGACCTGAAAAGAGATGACCGACAATCTGCTCTATCGAGCGTGGCTATTTCTTGCCAAGCTGGTCTTCGATCTTCTTGAGGTTCTCTTCCACTGTCTGGATATAGGTTTTCTGCGCCTCTTTGATGTTAGACACCCAGTCTTTAACCAGACTTTTCGCCTCGTCCTGCAAGGTTTCGCTCTGGGTGAAGAATAGTTCCAGCATCTTGTCGCCCTGCTCCTGCATCGTGGAGAGAGTTTTCACATAGGTCTCCCAAGATGACCTCCACATCGTGACCATCTGCTTCTGGAAATCCTCCATACTACACCTCCCTTACGTTCTCTCTCATCTGTTCCTCACGGAACTCTATCACAAACTAGACCTCAAATCAAACAATGGAACAGGCAGAGATCCTTCCCTTCGTTTTAAGACGGTGGCATGACCAAAGCCTCGCCAGACAGGACAGTTTCACCTCTCTGGTTGGTGCAGACCGTCTCCAAACGAACTCTATTCTTTTCCGTGATAAGTTCCAGCACCTTCAAACTGGAGGTGACCTCATCACCGATGAAAACCGGCTTAAGGAACCTCATGGTTTGAGAAAGGTAGATTGTGCCTACGCCGGGAAAGCGCGTTCCCAGAATTCCAGAAATAATACCTGCCTGGAGCATGCCATGAGCCACCCGTGTCTTGAAAATCGTTCCCTTAGCATAATCCTCATTCAAATGAATAGGATTGTAATCGCCGGTAGCTTCGGCAAAACGTTTAATCATATCTTCAGTGATGGTGACCTTGCTCTCGTAGGTCTGTCCGATGTTCAGTTGGTCCAGAGTTATCCCCTTTTCCATATTACCCCCTATGATGCCATCGATTATGTTGCCTTTGTAGGCCTGCGACGTGCAGCCTTTTTGGCAACTGTCCCCTGCGTTGTGCTGCCCTCCATAATGGACTTTGTCTTTGCCACTGAGCCGGCACGAGCCAGCAGCCAGTCTGCGATTAACGGCGACAGTTCCTTCTGAGACTTTGAGCTGACATACATGCCGATATGTCCTACAGGGAAAGCGGTTGTGGTCATGTCCTGGGATGAGACAAGGCCAGCGAGAGGCTTGGACGACGAAGGAGGCACCAGGTGGTCCTGTTCGGCGTATATATTAAGAACGGGCATGTTGATATTTTTCAAATCTACCTTCCTGCCACCTATCTCCAGTTCACCCTTGAACAGGCTGTTTTTCCTGTACATCTCATTGAGAAATTTACGAAATGTCTCGCCGGCTTGGTCAGGACTGTCAAAAATCCATTTCTCCATCCTGAGGAAGTTCTGTATCAGGGCTGGGTCTTCAGCACTTTCGACCAATCCAATATACTTGTCCACCATCAATTGGAAGGGCTTAAGCATCAAAAAGCCGAGGTTCATGAAATCGCCAGGGATATTACCCAGAGTGTCGACCATCAAGTCCACATCCATATAGCGCGCCCAGACATTCAACAGCCCGTCATCGGTATCGAAATCTACTGGAGCCACCATAGCGACCATGTTTTGCACCTTCTCAGGGTAAAGGGATGTATAAATAATGGTGAACGTACCACCCTGGCAGACGCCCATGAGGTTAATTTTCTCCAGACCTCTTTCCTTTCGGACATAGTCCACACAATCATTCATGTATATATCAATACAATCGTCCAGCGTTATAAAACGGTCTAATCTAGAGGGATATCCCCAGATAATCATGTAGATGTCTATGCCACGGTCGAGCAGGTTGCGAATGAGGCTTCTACCTTCCTCCAAATCCATCATGGTCTCACGATTCACCAGAGCATAGGTAACAAGAAGGGGAACAGGACATAGCTCATTTTTCTTGGCACGAAAATGATAGAGCTTGACTTTATCTTGCTGGAAAACCAGGTCTTTTGGAGATGTAGCAATGTCCACATCCTCCGTCTTCAAGAGCGTCTCCGTCGTGCTAAGAAGACGGCTGGTGTATCTCTCAACCTCTTTGGCAAAAACCAGCGCTTGTTTTTCATAAGGTAATTCCATGCTACTGCCTCCTTCTTTTTTGTGTGGGCGTCCCAAGTTTTTGCTCAAGCCCCTCAATGGTCTTCTGCTGCATCCGCACCTTTCTTCGGAGGTCTTGAACGGCCATAGCCACTTCGTCAAATTCCCGGTTGGAGGGGATGGACATGGCTTTGCACCATTCGGCGGTAAGCTCATCAAGTCGCTTCTTAAGCCTCAGCCCGTAGTTCAACACCTCGCCCATGGCGTTACAAAAATCAGGTTCCTTGAAAAGTTTAAAGAATGCGTTCTCATTAGTCGTCCACCAGATCTGGTAGATTTCCCGCAAGGTCTCGGGCTTCATCTCCTCCAACTTCATGCTTTGCACCTTGTCAAAGACCTCTTTCAATGCCTCCGTGCCTGTTTTGTAAAAGAACTGATAAAAAGTGGGCAGTGAAAACCAATACCTGACGAATGTATCGTATGTTCTCCTCAGCCTTTCCACCTGCTCCTTGGTTAGTCCAAAAGCCGGCATTATGAAGGTCCGTCCCAGGGTCTCGTCATAGACTTCTCGCCACAGACTTCGGGCTTCCATTAGGGCAGACCAATCACCTTTCATGAATTTTTCAGTTTGCTCTTGCCATCTAGGCATGGCTTGCAGCCATGGATTCCACATCAGGCCCGTGGTAGCTTGATATGCCTGCATCGTGTTTA
>VGOF01000185.1 GCA_016875975.1 Chloroflexota bacterium
ATATAGTCTTTAAGGCAGGTTAGAGAACTTAGCAGGAATAGCCGTGTTTGCAGGTCATGAGATTGGGTACTGGAACACGATGCTATCGTTGATGAAGCTTTCGATTTCTGTTTCGGAGTAGCCAAGGCCTTTCATAACCTGGCTGGTGTGTTCGCCGAGCAGGGGGGGGCGCTGCCTTATCCGGGAGACTTTCTCCGAGAATCCCCCTGGTATTCGTGCTATCTTGAGTGTCCGTGTATAAGGGTATTCCACATCCACAACCAGTTTTCTATCTTTTACCTGCGGGTCGTTTATCATCTCGCTAACATCCAGAACTGGCCCACAAAGGACATCGATGGTTGTTAATTTAGCCATCAGCTCATCACTACTGAATTGGCAAACTACCTGCTCTAGTCTCTTTATCAGTTCTTCACGGTTTCTGCATCTGTCTTCATTAGTAGCATAACGTGGATCTTCTGCTAGATCTTTTGCCCCTAGTAATTGGCAAAACGTTATCCACATATTGTCTTCGAATACTCCAATGAAAATGAATCTGTCTTTAGCACTGAAGACCTGGTAGGGGACAAATAGCGAGCTACCGGAGCCCAAAGGCGCTGGAATTTGGCCACTTATGGAATAATCGGCTATAAAATTGCCCATGTAATACGCAGCAGTGTCGAGTAAGGCTATATCTATCCTCTGTCCCTGCCCGCTCTTTTGCCGGTTGAGCAATGCTAACACTATGTTATAAGCCCCAAACATGCCTGTACCAAAGTCGATTGTTGGGGGGCCAATCCTGACCGGCGGTTGCCCTGGTTCCCCCGTGGTTGACAACATACCAGACATAGCCTGCACCAGTGGGTCTACAGCATGCCGTTTCTTGTAGGGCCCGGAATGCCCAAAACCTGAGACCGAGCAGTATATGATTCCAGGATTCAATTTACTAACAGTCTCATAACTGAGGCCGAGTTTATCCAGGGTTCCCGGGGTAAAGCTTTCCACCAGAACATCTGATTTAGCAGTCAGTTTCAAGACTAGCTCACGGCCCCTATCGGTTTTAAGATCTAACGCTATCCCGCGTTTGTTACAATTGAGGTTAAGAAAAACAGAGCCGTTCTGGACATAACGCGAGTATTCTCCAGTAATGGGTTCGACTTTAATAACATCAGCGCCCATATCGGCCAGGAGTGCAGTGCAGCAAGGACCAGCAACGGCATGGCATAGCTCAATAACTCTTAGCCCCCTAAGAGGTAACATCGATGCATTTTTGTGCTTGAAATCTCGCCTATTTACCCCATAAGATATCCGATACGTCCTGCAAACCGAGTTCGAGCAGCTTCTTTTTGCTGGGCATGCCACTGGTGGTGTCCCAGTCCCTAGCGACCATGTAGTCGTTGCACAATGTTTGAATCTCCACTGTCTTTCCTGTGTTAGGTCCAACTTCCTGAGCAGGAATACCAATTACTCTGTTCGGCATTTTGAAGTCCGCCACTCTTATTCCCTCACGGATGTTAAATGCCTGCCGCATGTTGGCAATCCGTTCACCTGTGCTCAATAAGTCATTTATAGTAAGGTTCCAACCGGTAGCCAAGTTCACAAACTCTGGCAAAGCACTGGCATCCATAAAGCCGAGACCGAAGGAGCACAGTCCAGTACAGTTCACCACATGCATCAGGTCACTGCCCATTTTGTTGGCAGTTCCCCTGCCGGCCATCGTCTGGCGGTCAAAAGGAGGGAACTGTAGGCCACTGGCTGGCTTGGTACCATAGCTTCCCTGAGTATGCCGACCGGGTGTGGCATCTAGATAAGCTGTGGCGTAGTATGTGGTGCGCTTAGGGTCATGCATGGGTGCTTCCTGGCCATGGATATGCACCGCAAACTCCTCGGCGCCCTTACCGAGCCTCTCTGCCGCGTGTCGTACGCCATCGGCCAGAATCTCGCCAATGCCTTCTCGCTTTGCGATTCTCTGGGTTGTTTCGACAATGGCCCTGTGATTGCCCCATCTAAGCTCTATTCCCTCTGTGTCCTTTTGGGTGATAATCCCTTTTTCAGAGCACTCGATGGCAAAAGCTACAGTAGCACCAGCAGAAATCGTATCCAGTCCATACCGGTTGCATATATCGTTGAGCTCAATTATTGACCCTAAATTATCGTTCAAACATAAGGAGCCGAAGGATGCAAGTGTCTCATACTCTGGCTTGTGTGCGCCGGCAGTATAGCAGTATTGGCCTGAGCCAGCCTTCATTAGCCCTCCACAGGCGACAGGACAGTGCCAGCATCCATATCTGCGTTCTTGCAGATTTATTACGCTCCGGTCGCTTATAGCCGCGGCAGCAGGGAAATCCATCGCACTCCCACCCCAGTTTTTAACTGGTGTGTCGCCGATTTGTACCAGGTATGCTAAACCAGAACAAGTGCCAAACTCACGGAATATCTTTGAGGCGCCGCCTAGCTGGCCAAGATGCCGCTTCCTCGCTGCTTCGAGTTCTGTGGGATTGGCCAGGGGAACCTGGCCCTCCCCTCTAACAGCCACGGCCTTGAGTCTCTTTGAACCCATTACTGCGCCCAAACCAGACCTACCAGCAGCTCTTCCTCTATTGTTTATGATACATGAGATGAGAGAAAGCTTTTCCCCGGCTGGCCCGATACTAGCAACCCGTGTTTCTCGTCCAACCTCGCGTTCGATGACCGCTTCTGTCTCATTTGTATCCTTGCCCCAGAGATGCTCTGCTGTCCTCAGTTCTGGTTTTCCATTGTCGATAGCCAGATAAACGGGGGCTGACGATATCCCGGTGAAGAATACGGCATCATAGCCGGCAAATTTCAGGCATGGCCCGAAATCACCACCAGAGTTGGCATCACCCCAAGTATTGGTAAGCGGTGATTTACCCACTACCACATATCTTGAGCCAAAAAGGGCAGGGGTGCCAGTAAGAAGACCAGTAACAAACCCCAATATCGCATCCTGGCCCAGCGGATCTACCTTAGCTTTCTGTTGACTGAAGATAATTCGAGACCCCAGTCCGTAGCCGCCAAGGAAATCCTTGTACAACGACTCGCTCGGAGTCTCCTCCCATATCTTCGTGTTAGTCAGGTCAACAAACAGAATCTTTCCCACATAACCTGCTGCCATTTAATCCACCTCACTATTTACATTATATTAGATGATTAGTATTTTGTTGCTGTGTATTCTGCGGCTGCAAGGCGCCATTGTACATACCTCATGGAAACAGTGTCAAAGTGTCTAGTAGTTGTTGAAAGCCGATGTGCCAGATGCTATGATGCCAGAACTATGGAAGTAGAATCTCGTGAGATAAATGTGCGCACAAAACGCAGCTTGAAAGTAGGCGTTAAGCAAAAATGGTTTAAGCGGGTAGTGGCTAGGGTGCTGGAAGTGGAGGGCGTTACAGTACCTGTAGAACTGGGGCTAGTCATAACCGACATGGAGACTATCAAGTACCTCAATAGAACATATCGACATAAGGATGAACCTACCGATGTTCTAGCCTTTAACATAGTATCGCATGATGCCTGTGAAGAGAACCAGGATTTTGCTATCCCCCCAGACGGAATGACTCATCTGGGTGAAATAGTGATTTCGTATCCCGTAGCAGTGCAGCAGGCCCAGGAACATGGGCACAGCGTGGAACAGGAACTAGCCTTGCTAACAGTTCACGGAGTCCTCCATCTATTGGGTTACGACCACGAAGATGTCAA
>VGOF01000186.1 GCA_016875975.1 Chloroflexota bacterium
GCTTGCTGAGACCTGGCGATGAGGTGGTTGTCAGCTCCATCGAGCATAACGCCGTGATGCGACCGTTACGCGCTCTCGAACAGAGGGGTGTTCAGGTGACGGTAGTCCAGTGCGCATCAGATGGCACGCTTAACCCTGCGGATGTTGCTAGGGCGGTGAGTTCGAAAACGCGCCTGGTGGCTATGGTTCATGGCAGTAACGTCATGGGAACATTGCTGCCGGTAGATGAGGTTGCTGCGATTGCGCACAAGGTTGGTGCTTTGTTGCTGGTAGATGTTGCGCAGACGGCTGGTGCAGTGCCTATCGATATGCAGGCAATGGGGATAGACTTGCTGGCTTTCACTGGGCATAAGAGCTTGCAGGGGCCTACCGGCGTCGGTGGCCTGGTTATTGGCAGCAGCGTGGACATTTCTCAGATGGATGCGGTGATACGCGGTGGCACCGGAAGCCAGTCTGAGCTTGAGGAGCAGCCTGACAAATTGCCTGATAAGTACGAATCGGGCACACATAATACAGTCGGTATAGCCGGGCTGCTTGCTGGTATTCGGTGGCTGAAATCACGGGGTGTTGAACAGATAAAGGCTCACGAGATGAGGCTGACAACAGCTCTGCTTGAGGGATTGTCTGGCATTCCTGGCTTGGTTGTCTGCGGGCCGAAAGATGCTGTAAGGTCGATTGCCGTGGTGTCATTCACCATCCCGGGCAAACATGTCTCGGAAATAGGTTTGAGGCTGGACGAGGAGTTTGGCATTCTGTGCCGGGTGGGATTGCATTGTACTCCTGCAGCACACAGGACTATAGGGACGTATCCTGAGGGTACGGTACGCCTGGCGCCGGGTGTGATGACCGCGCTTGATGATATTCATATTGCGGTTTCAGCAGTGAGGCGTATTGCGCAGTGGTGAGTAATTACGGCGTCATATTATTCCATACCACCTCTTCAGCTATGAAGGCAGAAAAGATACTGAAGCAAGGTGGCTTTGAAGTAAAGCTTATCCCCACGCCGCGCCAGTTCTCCAGCGACTGCGGAATATCTTTGCGTTTTGACTGGGAGCAGGCAGGGGCCGTAAGGATGTTGATGGAAGCGGCAGGGGTTGAAGTGGATGCTGTGCATCCTCTTTGACTCAGGATACTAGGATTTTGCCTGCTGGCCTGGCTACAACTTCTCCGACGATGGTTGCTTCCTTTATGCCGGTTTTGTGCAGCCTTTCTAGCAGCCTTTCTGCGGCATCTGGCGCCAGCGAGATGAGCAGGCCTCCTGAGGTCTGGGGGTCATAGAGGATGTCCTGCATGAATTGGGGGACGGTTTCGGCGAATCGTACCATCCTGGAGTAGAACTCACGATTGCGATGCAAACCGCCGGGGAGAAGCCCTAACATGGCGAATTCTTCGGCCTCGGTGAAATAGGGGATGGAGTCATTGTTGATTTTGATGCCGACTTTGCTATTGTGGGCTAACTGGCTGATATGGCCCAAGAAACCGAAGCCGGTGATGTCGGTGCAGGCGTGGGCACCTACTTCTTGCATTAGCTCGGAGGCCAGCTTGTTCAGGGCTGCCATGGACCTGGTCACCCTGGCTATGGTCTGTTTGCTGGTTTTCCCGGCTTTAGTGGCGGTGCTAAGGATGCCGGTGCCCAGCGGCTTGGTGAGTATCAGCTTGTCCCCTGGTTTGGCGCCGGATGTGGCCAGGATTTTGTCAGGATGAATCGTGCCGGTAACAGAGAGTCCATACTTCAGCTCGGGGTCATCTACGCTATGGCCGCCGACGAGCACCACACCGGCCTCTTTCATCTTGTCTATCCCACCTTTAAGTATCTCCTGAAGTAAGGAGATGTCCAGCTTCTTGGTGGGGAAGCAGACGATGTTCATGGCGGTGAGCGGCTTGCCGCCCATGGCATAGACGTCGCTCAGCGCATTGGCCGCGGCAATCTGGCCGAAATCGTAGGGGTCATCGACAATGGGCGTGAAGAAATCAACGGTCTGGATGAGTGCCAGGTCGTCGCTCAGCTTATAGACGCCGGCATCATCCAGGCTGTCCATTCCCCGCAGGACGTTCTTGTCCGTTATCACGGGCAGGCCGCAGAGGGCTTTGTCCAGGTCTCCCGGACCCAGCTTGGAAGCTCAGCCGGCGCCAGTGACGCTTTCGGTCAGACGAGGATTCTTCGTGTCCATAGTATCTGGGCTATTTTAGCATTAGAAGGGAGAGAAGCAAAGCGGCGACTTGTCGCCGAAATCCCAAATCCCAATAGCCAAACTCCAAGCAGAGGCAACAGGAATAGGCGTGAGGCCTTTAATTGTCATTGAATGACAGAAGGAGGGCTGAGACCGCATCGTCCCGATTGTATCGGGACTCGCAATGACTGGGGTGTGAGGCAACAGTGAGATGCAAGTTGCAGGTTTCAAGTCTTGCAACTTGAAACTATCGACTGCCACGTGGGGCTATTTTGAATCCAGTTCGGCGTATAGTAGAATAGTCTGAACATGAAAAGCGAGTTTCGTCAGCTTCCCAGTGTGGACAAGCTGCTCTCTGAGCAGTCTATCAAGAGGCTTACCGCACTGTATCCCCACGATTTGGTGGTGGACGTTATCCGCCAGCGACTGGAACAGGAACGGCTGTCTATTGCCAGGGGGAACAAGTGTGCCTCTGCTGCTGAGATAGCGGAGGCAATAGGCGATATGGTGGAGGGGCTGGTGCATTCCAGCTTGAGGCCTGTGGTCAATGCCAGTGGCGTGGTACTTCATACCAATCTGGGCCGTGCTCCTTTGAGCCAGGAGGCTATCGAGGCTATGGACGAGGCGAGCAAGAGCTATTGCAATTTGGAGTTGGATTTGGAAAGCGGGGTCAGGGGCTCCAGGCAGGTTCACGTGGAACGCATCTTGTGCCAGCTCACCGGTGCTGAGGCGGCGCTGGTGGTGAATAACAATGCCTCTGCGGTGCTGCTTGGGCTTACGGCTTTGTGCAAGAAGAAGGAAGTGGTGGTATCCCGCGGGCAGGCGGTGGAGATTGGTGGTGGTTTTCGTATACCTGATGTGATGAGGCAAAGCGGTGCCAAGCTGGTGGAGGTGGGCACCACCAACTGCACCTATGCCCAGGATTATGAGCAGGCCATCACCGATAAGACGGAGGCGCTGTTACGCGTGCATCCCAGCAATTTCAGGGTGGAGGGGTTTACGCACGGCGTTGCCCTTGAGGAGATGGTGGAACTGGGCAGCAGGCACGGCATACAGGTGCTGGATGATTTGGGCAGCGGCTGTTTTTTGGACACCGCCGCATTTGGATTGGCGCTGGAGCCGACGGTGCAGGATAGTGTAAAGGCTGGCGTAGGCCTGGCCTTTTTCTCGGGAGACAAGCTGGTGGGTGGCCCCCAGGCGGGGATTATTGTGGGCAAAGAACAGCTAGTCAAGAAGCTGGCAAGGCATCCGCTGGCGCGGGCAGTGAGGATTGATAAGATAAGGCTGGCCGGGCTGGCAGCTACGCTAATTCACTATCTGAAAGGCGAGGCATTGGAGAAGGTGCCTGTATGGCGCATGATATCCATGCCATTGGCTGAAATAGAAAAGAGGGCAACGGCCTGGGCTGGGGTACTGGGCGACCTGGCAGAAGTGACCGATGGGGAGGCGA
>VGOF01000187.1 GCA_016875975.1 Chloroflexota bacterium
GAAACCGCAATGGCTGGTGGGTACCAGTTTCCTGGGTTACGGCTGTACCATAACCGTAGGCATCGGTGTACCCATACCCATCCTGTCTGAGGAAATACTGCGGAATACTGCGGTGACTGATGCGGACATCTATGCCCCGGTCATTGATTATGCTACAGCCTATCCTCAGCGCCTGCCCGATGTGCTGGCAGAGGTGAGCTACGGCGAACTGAAAAGCGGCAAGATTAAGCTACAGGGCAAGGGAATCCCCACAGCGTCTCTATCAAGCTATCACAAGGCGCTGGAGATAGCCAACACACTCAAGGGTTGGATTAAAAAGGGCGAGTTCCTGCTGACCGACCCGGTGGCCCCATTGCCCGGCGTGGAATCGGGCATCAAGTTCAAGGCGCTGGAAGAACGGGCTATCCTGGAGTAGGAGGGAAACGATGATGACCGAATCGAGAAAAATAGTGTTGCATTTCCCGAAGAAGCTGGTGGACAAACCTATCGTGAGCAGGCTGGTCAAGGACTATGGCCTTGACTTCAATATCCTCAAGGCCTCGGTGACTCCCGGCGAGGAGGGGCTTTTGGTGATGGAGCTGATTGGCGACCAGAGGAGCTACGATAAAGGTTTGAAATACCTCACGGACGTGGGTGTGAAGATACAGTCGCTGAGCCAGGATGTGGTGCGCAACGAAGCCCGGTGTACACACTGTGGCGCTTGTGTCACTATATGTCCCAGTGATGCCTTTGAAGTGGAGCCAGGGACGCGCAAGGTGCTATTCGACAATTCCAAGTGCGTGGTCTGTGAGCTGTGCGTCAAGGCCTGCCCACCGAGGGCTATGGAGCTGTATTTCTAGGTAATCGGCTTTGGCAAACCGGTGAGATTGCCACGCCCCGATTGCGTCGGGGCTCGCAATGACGAAGGGGAAAGCTTGCAAGACATTCGGAATCGTTGAGAATGGCTGCGGGATGTATGAGCCGAGAACGTATCGTCACTGGATTAAGGACACCGACCTGGTCTCTTTCAACGTGGTGGTCAGGGAGACTGACCTCCATATCCGTGCCTGCCGCAATCTCAAGGACGAAGCGCGGGAGTCGGTTCGGAGACACCGTGCTTCGCTAGAGGACTACATACGCAGTCATTCTCTTTTCTTAGCCAGTCTTCAGCCCTGCGCCGTAGAAGACTATGCTCCGGACATTGTCAGAGAGATGGCGGAGGCTGGCCGCCTGGCGAATGTCGGTCCCATGGCAGCGGTGGCTGGAGCCATCGCCGAGGCCGTGGGTAAAGATTTGCTGGCTTATACGCCGGAGGTCATTGTGGAGAACGGCGGCGATATTTTCATAAAAACTGCCAGGACCAGGCGTATCGGTGTTTATGCCGGCAACTCTCCGCTCACGGGCAAAATTGTGCTGGAAATCGAGTCTGAGGAAACACCTCTGGGGATATGCACTTCGTCAGGTACGGTAGGGCACTCGTTGAGTCTCGGAGCGGCTGATGCTGCTATTGTGCTGTCGTCTTCCACAGCGTTGGCCGATGCCGCAGCTACGGCGGTTGGGAATTTGGTGAAAACTGTGGACGATATTGCGGCGGCGGTGGAGCTGGCACAGAGCATTGAAGGGGTGATTGGGATGGTGGTGATTAAAGATGACAAGATGGGGTTGTGGGGCAAGGTGAAGATAGCTGATAGTGTGGAAAGCTGACTGGCCGGTGGTTTAGCGGCCGCAGCATTTCACATGGAAATTGAGCATTGCCTCGGCATTGTTGCCCCTGTCATCGACGACCTTCACCCTGATTATGTGGTCGCCTGAGATGCCCGGGGCAATCCACTGGACAAGGGGGCCTTCACCTTTTATCTCGCCTCCCGTGGCTGACCACAGATAGTTCATTTTGCCACCTTCGGGGTCTTCAGCCACGCAGTGGATATTGGAAGTCAACCATATCTTGACCTGGTTGACCTCTTGTGACTCTTTGTTGTCAACGGTTATCTTGACGATGCGAGGCGGGTCGTTTTTGGTTGATGCTGCGTTGATGGCGACTGATTGGGTAGTCTCGCCGCCCTTCTTGTCTCTGACCATGACCTTGATGTTGAAGGCGCCGCCGGTTTCTGGGGCAGTCCAGGTAACGCTATTGCCTGTGCCTTCGATCGTGCCGCCATCGGCTGTCCACCAATACTCTAAAGTGTCGCCTTCGGGGTCAGAGGCGGTGCATACGACCTGGTATTTGCCCTCGGGATTGGCTATTGGCTCTGCAGTGAGTGACTGGATTTGCGGGTTCTGGTTACTGGGTGGTTCAGGTGGTGGAGTCGGCGCAGGTTGCTGCTTGGGCAAGCAAGCGCCGAGGATTAGCACTACGGTTAGCAGGCAGAGAGGTAGCAAAAACCAACGGATGTTGTGCTCTATTAGTGTCCTTGTATTCATCAATCGGCCTACGTTTTTTGCTTGTCCTTCCCGCTCAGCTTTGCCAGCCAGCGTGGCACAGAGGAGAACGGGCCTGGATGCACAACTATTATAACCAGTACCAGCGCCAAAAGTACAATGTCGTACACTAGCGATTGCAATGGTGTCAGCTGGCCGAAAAGCTCCTCCCAGATGCCGAAGCACTCACAGGAGGGGAACTCGTTTCCTTTGCTTATAAGCCACGAGTTATTTGCTATGAAAGCCATAATTAGAGGCAGTGAAACGCAGGCAAAGACGCGTGGCCAGATTTGCAGGAGAAGGAGCAAGCCGAGTGCCAGCTCAAAAAGCGGAATGATATAGGGAAGCAGTATGTAGCCAATGAAGTAGGCTATCTCCGGGGTGAACAGAAAATCGGGCAGGACATCGCTGAGGAAGTGCATGGTCTGGCCTGGCACCTCGCCAAAGCCGAAGGTCTTGCCACTGCCGGACATGACGAAGGTCAAGCCCACCAGGATACTGGCCACCAGGGCTATGATTTTTCTTGTCTTGTATTTCTTCTCGGTTGGTTCTGTCATGTTCTCTCGCTCCTACCAAGCTCTTTCTGTACGTTGCCACTGTGCACTTTATAATTCTGTCATCTTGAACCCCGACTGGTTGGGGCAAGGTTCTCAAGTTGCATTCCTGGCGCTCGAGGATTCTTCAGTTGTTCTGCCTCTTCAGGATGGCAGCTTTGGGTTAAAGCGCTGCTGGTGATGGTAGGGGTGCTTGACGCCATCCAGATTATAGCCTACACTGAGCAAAACGGGCAAAAAGCGAGTCACTCATACATCATCCCCAATGAATGCCGGTATATGCAGGATTAAACTTCATCTTCCCGGTAGCCAATCGCTTAAGGATAAGCGTGGGGTTATCAAGTCTATTATCTCCCGGCTCCGCAGCCAGTTCAATGTATCGGTGGCTGAGGTGGAAGACCAGGAACTGTGGCAAATGGCTACGCTGGGCATTGCCTGTGTTAGCAACCATGACCAGCATGTTGACGAAGTTCTGTCCAAGGTAGTCAATTTCGTGAAACAGAACTACCCGCAACTGGAAATTGTGGAGCACGAAGCGGAAATCCTGCATGGACCTTAGTTGTCTTTTGAGAAGCGTTAATGAACGCTGATGCCTTCCTCCATCACCTGATGTCCTCTCCAGATTACGAAAACCAGATTGTCCATGTCCAGCACATCCCTGCCTGC
>VGOF01000188.1 GCA_016875975.1 Chloroflexota bacterium
GGGTGGGGCGGGCCTGGATGGCTATCCGCGATAATGATATCGCCGCTGAAGCCCTGGGGGTCAACATCATATACTACAAGCTGCTGGCTTTCTTCATTGCCGGAGCTCTGGGTGGGATAGCCGGCTGCTACTGGCTGACCAACCTCACCATTGTCAGCCCTGAACATTTCCAGTTTGGCTGGAGCCTGTGGCTAGTGGGCGTGATACTCATCGGGGGCGTAGGCAGCATGTACGGGCACATTTTCGGCGCGGTGTTCATGACCGGAGTGCTGGAAATGGTCAAGATGGCGTTAGTGCCGCTGGCGGGGGTTTTCCCTGAAGCCATGGAGAAATTCCTTTACGTGAAGGACCTTGTCTTCGGTCTGGCGATAATTCTGTTCCTCATCTTTGAACCCAAAGGTCTGTCCTACCGCTGGTGGCAGATTAAGAATTATATCCACCTTTGGCCATTCTCTTATTAGTGAGGGGTCTCTTGGTGATAGAGAATATATGGAGTGAATGTAAGGCTGCTGATGCAGAGAAGGAGGTGACAACCGGGAAGTTCGTGCACGTGGATTTTTGGGACAGTTGATTGTCATTGTTTGAGTCTGAAACTAAGGAGGCAAAAGTGAAGAAGAATTGGTATATGTTAGCTGGCAGCATATTGATGGCTGTGGCGTTAGTGGCGGTGGGATGTGGCAAGGGAGCAGCCCCGGCAGCTCCTGCAGTGGAAATCAAGGTCGGCGCTTTGCAGGATATGACGGGCGCTACTTCGGATGTAGGCAAAGATGAAGCTCTGGGCGTGGTCGAGGCAACTACCTATTTTAATGACCAGGGTGGTGTTAATGGAAAACGCATCAAGCTGTTCCAATATGATTATGGCTACCGGGTTCCAGAGGCGGTAACCACCTATAAGCGCTTCCGCGATTTTGACAAGGTGGTTTCTGTGCTGGGCTGGGGCACGGGCGATACCGAGGCGCTAAGCCCGACGGTTACCAAGGACAAGATAGTCTATCTCTCCTCTTCCTTCTCCGGCGCCCTTTGTGACCCGGCGAAGACTCCTTACAACTTTGTCTATTCCAGCGACTACTCTACCAAGGCCCGGGCTACTCTTCAGTACTGGTACGATAACTACTGGATGAAAGACCCGAGGTACAAGGCAGACCGCGAGGCGGGACGAAAGCCGAGGTTCGTCTTTTTCGGCATGTTTGCCTCGCCTTATGCCACTGCCCCTGTGGCAGCCATAAAAGAGCAAGCCAAGGCACTGGGCTTTGAGATTTTGAACGACCAGGACGTCAGCTTGTTCGCCCTGGATACCAAGAGCCAGGTGTTAGCAGTCAAAGAAACACCGCCTGATTTTGTGTGGCATGGCAATACCACCATGTCAGTGGCTACCGCGCTGAAGGACTTCTACTCCATGGGGCTGACGGGGCCGGGCAAGAAGACCATGCACGGTGTCAACTGCTGGGGCGTGGATGAGAACCTGATCAAGCTGGCTGGGCCTGCTTGTGAAGAGGTGGTTACCGCTGCTGTCTGTGCCTATTTTGGCTGGGATTACCCGATGAAGAACACCGTTGTGCAGTACTGTCAGAAGCTGAATCCTGGCACTCCCCTGGATAGCCGCCTCATCCGCACGGTTCAGGGCTGGGTGAAGGTGGGGTTGATGGTCGAGGCGCTTAAAGACATGGACAATGCCGGAGAACTCAACCTGGCTCCAGAAGCTCTGGCAACCACGCGTGAGGGATTGAAGAAGTATCTGGAGGCGGATTTCAGCTCATTCACCAGCCAGCTCGGGCTGCCGGAGTATGTATGCACTGACAAAGACCACAGGCCCAGCGGCAAGATAGTGATTGCACAGATTCAAGGCGGGAAGATAGTTGACCGCGGCGTGCTGGACATGAAGGCGAAATTTGCCAGCGAGTGGCCCAAATGGCTGGGCTACTAGGGCACTGATTCTCAGGAGCTTTTCAGCGGGCTTCTGAGGGAGTGGCTTTATGGTAGAAGTTGCGACCAAGTCGATTCTGAGGCTTAAGAACATCGAGGTGATGTACCACGAGGTCATCCTGGTGCTCAAGGGGTTATCGCTTGAGTTGCCTGAGGGGGGCATTGTGGCACTGCTGGGCGCCAACGGTGCAGGCAAAAGCACCACCTTGAAGGCAATCTCAGGGTTGCTCAAGCATGAGAACGGGGAAGTCACCGATGGAGCCATCGAGTTCATGGATGAGGTGATACACAAGAAATCGGCCGATGAACTGGTCAGGAAAGGCATCTTCCAGGTAATGGAAGGACGGCGGGTGTTCGAGCATCTTAGCGTGGAGCAGAACCTGGTAGTGGGAGCTCACTGCGTTAAAGACGGTGGCAATCTCAAGGAACGCCTGGATATGGTCTACCGCTATTTCCCACGCCTTAAGGAACGCCGCGGCGTCGCTGCTGGTTTCATTAGCGGCGGCGAGCAGCAGATGGCGGTGGTGGGTCGGGCGCTGATGGCCGGGCCCAAGCTCATCCTCCTCGATGAGCCATCCATGGGGTTGGCTCCGCTGCTGATTAAGGAGATATTCGACATCATTCGGCTACTGCACGAGGAGCAGAAGCTATCCATATTGCTGGTGGAGCAAAACGTCAAGCTTGCCTTGACCATTGCTCCTTATGCCTACGTTATGGAGACAGGCCGGATAGTGATGGAAAGCCCTTCTGAGAAGCTCAGGGACAATCCCGACATCAAAGAGTTTTACCTGGGATTGACCGATGCCGGCGGCCGCAAGAGCTTCCGTGCCATAAAGCATTACAAGCGTAAGAAACGCTGGTTGGCTTAAGTTTTAGAACTCGAGGAATTGAATCAAGGAGGGGAAATGAAAAGATATGCTGTAATTCCGTTAGCCTTGCTGCTGGTGGCAGCTATGGGCTTAACCCTGGCTGGCTGTGGCAAAGCAGGAGCACCAGTGGCGCCAACGGTGACTTTGAATGGCATCTTTGTGGACAAGTACGAAGCGCTGCATAAGGATTGGCCCACAGGATATGACCCATCACGTGTCGGCTTCTTCGAGCTGGCGATGGTGTTCGATGTCACCAATCCCAATGACTATCCTATCAAGCTGGAAGAAGCCCGGGCGTCTGTTGACTTCGCTGTGGCGCCAGACAAGTGGGTAGTGGTCAATGCTGCGGCAGCTAATGAATACCAGTGGATACCGGCAAAGACGACCAATCAGGTCAGGCTCAACGTGCTGTTTACCACTCGAGCTGTGTCGCTAGCGCTGAACTTGCCTGGCGCAGTAACACTTAAAGAGCTGGGACTGAAGACTAATGACGTAATAAAGCAATGGTGGACCGACGTCCCTGACTTCAAATTCAAGATAAGGGTAAGCGGAGCCATGAATTTCACCAGTCCCAACGGGAGTGTGACCTCCACATTCAGTGAGGTTTATCCCAAATAGCCAGCAGACAATCGGGGTCATTGAGGCAACGGACAAAGGGGGCTATGGATTGCCCTAAAGTAGCTTGCGCAGGGTCTTCCACCTGGAGGACGCCCTGAAAGAGCATTGGCGGGAGACTGCGCAAAGCTGAGGGCATTGATAGCCTCCTATTTCTATTATGCCCCGGTAGCCTATGTTCTTCGCCATCGTCTGGCAGGGGAA
>VGOF01000189.1 GCA_016875975.1 Chloroflexota bacterium
CATCATGGCCTGTGCCATCTCATGCCCACCGTCCTCAGTGAGCACGACTTCCTCTATGCCTCTTTTAATCTTGTCCATCGGCAACGGAATTCCGATCACGCCGGTGCTGGCGACGATGACGTCTTGTGATGATATATCTAGCTTTTTGGCCACCGACTTTGCCATCTCTTCGGCAGCGGCCATACCCTTGTTAGCCGTGCACGCATTGGCATAGCCGGAGTTCACCACAATTGCCTGGGCTTTCCCGTTTTGCAGGTGCTGCTGATTGATAAGCACAGGAGCTGACTTGATAGCATTAGTGGTAAATACTGCTGCGGCAGTGCAGGGTGTCTTAGAGCACAGAATGGCCAGGTCCAGGATGTCCTGCTTTTTGATGCCAGCGATGACAGCTCCGGCCACGAAACCCTGAACCGTGGTCACAGTGCCAGATTCAATGCTTTTCAGTCGAGAATTCATAGGCAGAAAACTATAGCAGGTTCAGCCCAATACTTCCAGTCCTTTTACTCTCCCTTTTACTCTCATCCTCCATCACGAAGCATGCAATGCTATGGCAATCTCCCCCCAGTTACTAGCCGTTAGTCAGCTCTCTATTGCGGAAGCAGCGGCTATTTGTCTATAATTGGTAGCTCAGAGGTAATCTCAGTTGCTCCAAGCTCTTTACATCACAATTGTGGGGATGCTCATAGTCTTTGCGGCATTGGGCATGGTACTTCTTGTTATGGTTGGGCTTAACAAGCTATTTGGGGAAAAGGGAAGTGAACATCAAGAAGAGTAGGCACCCTCAAAATTATTATGTTTTCACATGAACTCGTAGGATTTCTAAGCCTTACGTGGCAAGGTCTGGTAATGCTCGGCGTTGGCGGACTTCTGCTCTATCTGGGAATTGCTAGAAATGTGGAGCCTGTCTTATTGCTGCCAATCGGTGTTGGCATACTTCTGACCAATATACCATTAAGTGACCTGACTGAAGCAGGCGGCTTATTTGGTGTCTTGAGGCAGGCAGGCATCGAAACTGAGTTATTTCCCTTGCTGGTGTTTATCGGTGTGGGGGCTATGATTGATTTCGGGTCATTGTTAGCGAGGCCCTATACTGTTCTGTTAGGAGCGGCAGCCCAATTCGGCATTTTCGGCACATTCTTGCTGGCCTACATGGTCGGTGATGGTTGGCTTCATCTTTTACCCCTCAGTCTGAAGCAGGCTGCCTCAGTCGGTGTCATTGGCTCGGCGGATGGACCGACGTCAATATATGTTTCAAGCATACTAGCTCCGGAGCTTTTGTCTCCGATAGCTGTTGCTGCCTATTCTTACATGGCTTTGGTGCCCATTATTCAACCGCCGATAATGAAATTGCTGACTACAAAGGAAGAGCGACTAATTAGGATGCCCATCGTTGAAACGAAGGCGTCTCAGAAGATGAAAATTCTTTTCCCTATAGTTGTCATCATTGTTGTGGGATTGATCGCTCCGAAGGCAACGGCACTTATCGGTTGTCTGATGCTGGGAAACTTGCTAAGAGAAAGTGGCGTGGTACCCGGTCTATCGGCTGCTGCCGAAAACGCATTGGTTAACATCGTCACCATTCTTCTTGGCTTGACCGTCGGCGGCATGATGGTTGCCACTGAATTTCTGAAGCCCCAGACCATTATCGTCTTTGTTATGGGTATAGTAGCTTTCGCTTTGGACACGGGAGCCGGAGTTGTTTTCGGTAAAATTGTTTGTCACCTATCTGGTAGGAAGGTGAACCCATTGATTGGTGCTGCCGGGATATCAGCTTTCCCCATGTCGGCCAGGGTAGTGCAAAAGGTCGGGCTTGAGGCAGACCCGCAAAACCATTTGCTAATGCATGCCGCAGGTGCTAATACTGCTGGGCAAATCGCTTCTGTGGTGGCTGGTGGCGCCATACTAGCGTTACTGCTTTAATCTACTTTCGAAAGGACGACCACTTGGAACCTCATAATTACTACAACCTTGGTGTATCTGAGACCATAGCTAAGCTTAATTCTAATCCCCGCGGGTTGAGCCATGATGAAGCCAGGCAACGATTGGCCCAGTTCGGTCCAAACGAGCTAGTGGCGGAGGGTAAGGTCTCTCCCTGGCAAATATTATTGGGGCAATTCAAGAACTTCCTAATCATCATCCTCCTTGTGGCGGTAGTGCTCTCCGCTGTCTTAGGCGAAGTAGCCGATGCCATCGTCATTTTTGTCATCGTCCTTTTTGCTGCTGGACTGGGCTTCATCCAGGAGTATAGGGCAGAGCGGGCGATGGAAGCATTGAAGAAGATGGCCGCACCGACAGCGTCGGTGCTAAGAGGCGGCCAAGAAATTGAGATTCCAGCACGCGAGTTAGTTCCTGGTGACATAATATTACTCAAGACCGGGGACCGGATACCTGCAGATGCCCGCATTGTCGAAGCGGTCAATCTGAGAGTGGATGAGGCCCCTTTGACCGGGGAGTCAGTCCCTGTGGAAAAGGCAGAAGGGCCTTTGGAGGGTGATGCGAGCATTGGTGACAGGAAAAACATGGTGTTTATGGGTACCGCTGCTGTCTATGGTCGGGGCAAGGCTGTGGTCACAGCGACGGGGATGAATACAGAGTTCGGCAGAATTGCCACAATGTTGCAAGAGGTGGAGGTGGAGCAGACTCCTTTGCAAATCAACCTTGACCGCATGGGAAAGTGGATTGCAGTTGGAGCTTTGACCTTGTGTTTTGTACTGGCTGTATTAGGTATTCTAAGAGGGCACGAAGTCCTCGAAATGTTGATATGGGGCGTAAGTCTGGCAGTGGCAGCCGTGCCCGAAGCATTGCCGGCTGTGGTCACCATATCTTTGGCTCTGGGCGTACAGAGGATGGTGAAGAGGCATGCCTTGGTCAGAAAGCTGCCAGCAGTCGAAACCCTTGGTTGCACCACTTATATTTGCTCTGATAAGACTGGCACCTTGACCCAGGACCAGATGACCGTAAGGCGAATATATGTGGATGGTCGGCATATAGATGTCAGTGGCGTTGGATATGAACCTAAAGGCGAGTTCTTTGTGGATAATGTCGCTATCGACCCTAGGGAGGATGCTGCATTAGAAATGCTACTGCAGATTGGTAGCCTGTGCAATGATACCTTGCTTAATTCTGTTGATGGTACCTGGAGGATTAAGGGCGACCCCACTGAAGGTGCGTTAGTAGTTGTCGCCGCAAAGGTTGGCCTATGGCAAGAAGAGCTGAATAAACTTCATCCGCGTGTTGATGAAATACCGTTTTGCTGTGAAGCGAAAAGGATGACTACGATACACCATGCTCCGCAGGGAAAGAGTGCCTATTCTAAAGGTGCACCGGAGGTGATTTTGGAGTCATGCTCTCATCTTTATCATGATGGGGGCGAAGTAGAACTGAACCTCGATGACAGGCGACGGATCGTATCGTTGGCTCAGGATATGGCGGGGAATGCCCTGCGTGTTTTGGCTATGGCATATAAGAAGGTGACTGATGATGTGGCCAAGACCGGTGCACAAGAAAGTGACATGGTTTTTGTAGGATTGGTTGGGATGATTGACCCACCCAGAGAAGAAGTGAGGGATGCTGTCAAAGTTTGCGACGAAGCCGGCATAAAGTCGGT
>VGOF01000190.1 GCA_016875975.1 Chloroflexota bacterium
ATGATAGGGCCAAGCACCATATCATCTCCAACGCTTCCTGCACCACCAACTGCTTCGCTCCCATGGTTAAGGTACTGCATGAGAACTTCGGTGTGACCAGAGGTTTGCTGTCCACCATACATGCCTATACCAACGACCAGCGGCTGCTCGATATGTACCACAAGGATTTGCGGCGGGCACGGGCAGCAGCGGTAAACATCGTGCCCACCACCACTGGAGCTGCCAAGGCTGTATCCGAGGTTCTGCCAGAGATGAAAGGCAAGCTACATGGCGTGGCACTCAGGGTGCCAGTGGTTACCGTCTCCCTATGCGACTTTGTAGCCGATTTAGACAAAGAGGCCACCGCCGAACAGATAAACCAGGCTTTCCAGGCCGCTGCTAAGGGCAAGCTCAAGGGCATCATGGAGTATTGCCAGGAGGAACTGGTCAGCTCTGACTTCAAGGGCAACTCGCACAGCGCTATTTTCGATGCCCCCAGCACCATGGTCTTGGGTGGCAACATGGTCAAGGTGCTTGCCTGGTACGACAACGAGTGGGGCTATAGCTGCCGCCTCGCCGACCTGATTGTGTATATGCTGGGCAAAGGACTGTAAGCCCCGGCTGTAGTCGCTCGTCGCTCGTTCACCGGCTCGAGCCCCAAGAGACGAGTCCCGAGCGACGAATTCATACCTGTTGCCTAAATAGCATCAGTCAGTCTGGCTTCTGGCTTCTCTTTTCCAGTATAATGTATCGCTGAAACCCCATGGGATTGCCACGTCCTGATGCAATCGGGGGCTCGCACTGATAGAAAGTGGAGAAATGACAACGACAATCGTGGTAGCAGGCAAAGGTGGCGTGGGCAAGACAGCTATCTCTGCCCTGCTGGTTGATACGTTATCCCAAAAAGGGGTGGTCCTGGCTATAGACGCCGACCCCAGCACTAACCTGAATGCTGCTCTGGGCGTACCTTTGAACGAGACCGTGGGCCGGGTGCGCGAGGATATGTCTGAGTACATCAAGAAGGGGAGCATGTCCCCCACCGTCTCCAAGCAGGACTACCTTGATACCAAGATTAGAGAAGCCCTAGTAGAGGCACCGAAGTTCGACCTGTTGGCTATGGGTCGTCCCGAGGGCCCTGGCTGCTACTGCGCCAGCAACCAGATGCTGCGCATGTCTATGTCCAAGCTGTCCAAGAGCTATCCCTACATGGTGGTGGATTCCGAAGCCGGAATGGAGCACATTAGCCGCCAGACCACGCAGGAGATAGATTTCATGCTGGTCGTCTCCGACCCCACTATGCGTGGCCTTACCGCCGCTGCCCGCATGAAAGACCTGATTAAGGAGATGAGAACTAAGGTGGGGAAGACAGGCCTGGCGGTGAACCGGGTACGAAACGGGCTGCCACAGGAGCTGAAGAAAGCCATAGATGAATATGGCCTGGAGCTGGTGGCAGCCATACCTGAAGACACAGAACTGGCCGACCTGGAGATAAAAGGCAAGGCGATTGTGGAGTTACCCGCGGATTCCCCCCTGCGCAAGGGCGTGGAACAAATAATCGGCAAATTCGGCCTGTGAGGTTATCTTCATGGGGCTGCTCAAAGATAAGAAGCTAATCAGCCTGCGCGAGATAGAAGGGCCAGCCAGCCCGCACCAGCGGCAACTGGAGATGGCGCTCAAGAACAAGCAGCAAGCCTTGGAATACGTTGCCGATGTCGCCGCGCTGGCGGAGTTCATCGGCGGCAAGGTGCAATCGCTGGGCTTGGGTGAGGACTGGGCGCTGAGCAAGGAGATTTACCCTGGCGTGGAGGCATTCTTTGTGTTCAACCGCGCTGATACGGAGTTCCCCAGCAGCCTGAAGGTGCTGTTCGGCGGTGAGAATGTTAAGCCGGTTAGAGGAGAAGAGTTGGCATCCTTCGCCATCCTCTACGTCAGCCACATGCTGAGATATGTGAAGGAAAGCAACCGGGATAAGAAACTGCCCGAGGTCTGCTATAAGGTATGAAGCCTGCCAGGGGGTGTTCCGATGGCCAGGAAGTCTCAGAATAACCACTACAAGGTACTCATCGGCCTGCCCGAGATAGAGGGGGCGGTCAGCTTTCACCAGCGGGAGATAAACAGGGCGCTGAAGCCACGCTTGAAGGCGCTGGAGTACGTGGCTGAGGCCTCCAAGCTGGCTGAGTTTATCGGTGGCAGGCTGGAATGGCTGGGGCTGCGCGAGGACTGGGCTATCGCCAAGCCCATATTCCCCGGCGTGGAGATTTACTTTGTGTTCACCCGTGCCAACGGCGAAGCGCCACCCAGCCTCAAGGTATTCTATTCGGGTGACAGGATAAGTCTGATGAAGGGAGATGACCTGTCCCGCATGGCGCTGGTGTGCATCAATCAGATGCTCAGGTTTGTTAAAACTACCAACCCGGGCAAGCATCTCCCCGATATTTGCAATAAGGTGTAATAGCTTACGTTGCTTGATTTCATATTTAATCCTCGCTCGGTGGCCATCGTGGGTGCCTCCGCAAACATTGAGGCAAATTCGGCAAACGTTGCCAATGTCTACCTGGAATCCTTCCTTTCCTGCGGCTTCTCAGGGCTAATCTATCCTATAAACCGCAAGGGTGGCCAAATTCGTGACCTCAAGGTCTATACCAACGTCAAGGATGTCCCGGGCCCACTGGACTATGTGGTCTGCTGCATACAAGCTCACCACGTGCCGCAGCTTATCAGGGACTGCGCTGCTAAGGGGGTGAAAGCGATACAGTTCTTCACCGCCGGTTTCACCGAGAGCGAGACGGAGAAGGGCATGGCATTACAAGCAGAGATAGTGGCGCTGGCGCAACAGGGCGGCGTCAGGCTCATCGGCCCCAACTGCATGGGGGTGTATTGCCCCAGTAGCGGAATGAGCTTCGCCCTCGACTTCCCCAGCCAGAGTGGCAAGGTGGGCTACATCAGCCAGAGCGGCGGTAATGCCCATTTTGGCATCCGCTATGCTGTCCAACGCGGTATCCGCTTCAGCAAGGCAATCTCCTACGGCAACGCCTGCGATGTGGGCGAGAGCGACCTGCTGGAATACCTGACCGTTGACCCGGAGACCGACATCATAGCCATTTACATAGAGGGGGTGAAGGACGGGGGTCGCTTTGTCAGGGCGCTGGAAAGGGCGGTTGCAGCCAAGCCGGTGATTGTGCTGAAGTGGGGACGCACTGATGCTGGTGCCAGGGCGGCGGCTTCTCATACTGGCGCTCTGGCTGGGGCTAGCAGGGTATGGGAGGAGGTGTTACGACAGACGGGCGTGGTCACAGCGGATAGCGTAGAGGAGCTGGCCGATTTGCTGGTGACCTTTCGTTATCTAGCGGTACCCAAAGGGGGAGGCTGGGTACCCTGGGAATTAGTGGCGGGGCTACGGTGATAGCTACCGACGTTTATAACTCAGCAGGCTTAGTGCTGCCGCACTTGCCGCAGGAAGTACAACAGAAACTCAGGAGTCTGGTGGAGAACGAAGCTGGCATCAGCTTCGACAATCCGGTGGACATCTCCAGCAGTTACTACAGCCCGGTCACCCGCGAAGGATTCAAAATCCTGGTCGAGTGTGATGTCATAGATATCGCTCTGT
>VGOF01000191.1 GCA_016875975.1 Chloroflexota bacterium
GTCTTTACCATGCCTGTTTTGTGGTTTGACTATGAAATTACTGTCGACCGCTATTGTGCCACTGTACTTTTGCGATTATAGCTGATTCCATTATACGCCGCAGTGTTAATGAGCACAATGGCATTTTAGCTTTCCCCTGTCAAGTTTCTAGTGTCTAGCTTCTCGCTTCTAGCCTCTAGTATCTAGCCTATCTTCATTATCTCTGCCCTGACATCCTTGTCCACCGTCAGGATGCCGTAGGAGTACCGTCCCGGACCGGGATTGAAGAATAGCACGCCGCCGACCTTCTGGATTTTAGCTTCGTGGCTGTGGCCATACAGAATGACATCAACATCACCGAACGCTGTCCTTACCCGCCGTTCCATGCCCTCTGGCCCTCCCCAACCATGAATAACGCCAATTTCCTTGCCTCCAAACGTGAACTGCTCGGTCTCGGGCAGCAGGCTTTTGAGCTTTGAGGAGTCAACGTTGCCCCTGACCGCCTTCACCTCCCCCAACCGCTTCAGCCCCTCGAGTACCGCTGAGCCTACAAAGTCGCCACAATGGACTATCAGGTCCACGCCGGAAAAGGCGCTGAGTATCTGCGGAGACAGCTCCTCTATGGTATGTACGTGGGTATCAGAAAGTACGCCTATTTTCATGTTCCAGTCCGTTGGGCGAACCAGCGGTCTTTCTCCTCCCTCTGACTTTCTCCCACCAGCCCTTCCCATGAAGGAGCAGGGGGTAGGCTGTGGGATTGCTTCGTCATCCCGATTGCATCGGGATTCCTCGCAACGACAGATCTCTCAAGAATTGCTCAATGGCTCTATTGACTTCTTCGGGTTTTTCCATAAAGACCATGTGGGTGGCTCCTTCGATAATGACCAACTTGGAGCCTTTTATTTTATCGGCTAGATACTGGGAGTATTTGACCGGCGTCATATCATCCTGAGTGCCGCAGATGACCAATGTCGGAGCTTTGATTGACTGAATTTTGTCCATGATGTCGAATTTGTCGCAGCACTGGAAATCGTTGAGCTGCACCCTGGCGCCAACCTCAGCTACCTTCTCGATAACCATGTCCCGCAGCCATGGCTCCACGGTGCCATACAAAGGTTCAAGAAGTCTCTTTATGTAGTCAGGTGGCTGGCCAATTCCAGCTTCGATGAGGTTGAGGAAATCTGGCCTGACCCTCAATCTGGCTCCCGTTCCGATGAGCACCAAAGCCTTCGCGTCCTGAGGATACTTCAAGGCGTAGGTCTGGGCAACGCCCCCGCCCATGGAGTGACCCACCAGGACAGGCGCATTGTATTTGCGCTGGAGCACGTAATCATGCAGCCAGTCGGCATAGCCTTCGATGCTGGTGCGTGGCTGGCCTTCAGGATGGCCGGGGAGACTGAGGGCGTCAGATTCCGGGAAATGTTTGGACTGGTAATGCCATACCAGCCCGGTATTGCCAGCGCCATGAATGAAGATGAGTTTCATAACTCAGATACCTCCCCACGATAAGTCAAAAATCAAGATGCAGGAGTCAAAGTGACAGACAAAAATGCAAGTTGTCTTAAACTATCCCACTATGGCCAGGATACCCTGGCGGACCATTTTGATGGCGATAGCGGCCAAGAACAGGCTGACCACTTTGGATGTTGCCCGAACTCCGCCCTGCCCCAGAAACGCCACCACCCTGTTTGCCTGCGCCAATAAAACCCAGGCGATGCCTAGATTGAGCATGAAAGAGATTATTACTATAGCCAGATTGTACTGGTCGATGAGAATCAGCAGCGTGGTGAGCACTGCTGGTCCTACTACTAAAGGTGTGCCCAGCGGGACCACGCCCACCATATCTGACCCTACCGATGCCTGTGCTTCTATCATCTTGCCGGTTATCAGGTCTTTGGCAGCCAACAAGAACAGTATCAGGCCACCACCAACCAGAAAGTCAGCCACATCTATACCCAGAAAGACGAAAATGCCCTTGCCCACAGCCACGAAGGCTAACCCCAGAATCAGGGCGGTGAGCACGGCATAAAGGATGGTCTTCTTGCGTTCGGTAGCCTTCATGTCCTGGGTCACTGAGATCAAAATAGGCAGGACGCCGATGGCATCCATAGCCACAAAGAGCGGGACGAAAGTCAGGCCGAATTCCTGTAAAATCTGGAGGAACCTATCCATAGGCGGTGGACGGCTCAGGCTCGATTACTCGGCCGGGGCCTTACGCCTCCCCTTTTTCTTCTCCCTGCTGGACAAGAGCGATAGAGGCCACGCTATCTTCAGTCTCCAGCCGGTTTACGCGAACGCCCTGTGTATCTCTGCCCACAAGCGATATCTCCTCATCCACAGGCACGCGGACGATGATGCCGTTGGCAGTAACTATGATTAGGTGCTGTCCTGGGGGCACCAGCTTGGCAGCGATAACCTTGCCCGTCTTGTCATTGACCTTATGGGCAATCACCCCTTTTCCGCCGCGAGCCTGTAAGGGAAAGGTGCGCACCCGGGTGCGTTTCCCATAGCCATTTACGGTGACGGTGAGCAGAATGGCATCACTATATACCTTGTTCATGGCTACCAGGTGATCGCCTTTCTCGAGTTTGATGCCACGTACACCCCCGCTGGTTCTTGATGCAGGCCTCAGCCCTTTCACCGCAAACCTGATGCCCTGTCCCTGCTCGCTGACCATAATTACCTCGTCATCCTGCGTCACCACGTCGGCTGCAATCAACTCCTCTTCACCTATCAGCTTCATGGCAATGAGGCCGCTGGCGCGCACGTTGGCAAAGTTGTCGAAGCTGGTCTTCTTCACGATTCCCCTGGAGGTAGACATAACCATGTAAGAGCCTGGCTTGGAATCTTTGGATACCACCAGTGCAGTCACCCGTTCCTTGGGGTCGATGGGCAAGAGACTGGCTATGGCAGTCCCCTTGGTGGTTCGGGATATGTCCTGAGGTATGTCATAGCATCGGATGCGGTACACCCTGCCCCTGTTGGTAAACAGCAACAGGTAATCATGGGTATCCGCCACCACCAGATGGGCGACCTCGTCGGTCTCTCTGGTCACCATGCCGATTACCCCCCGACCTCCGCGGTGCTGTTTCTGGTAGGTGGAAGCGGGTATCCTCTTTATATAACCCTGCTCACTGAGCGTGACCACCACGTTCTGGTGAGCAATAAGGTCCTCGTCTCCGAATTCCTCAGCCTCTTGCCGCACAATCTGGGTGCGCCGCTTGTCTCCATATTGAGTCTTCAACTCCATGGCATCCTGCTGGATGAGGGAGAGTATCTTCTTGGGATTGTCTAGAAGATCTTCCAGATAGGCGATAGTCTTGATGACCTCGTTATATTCATCTATTATCTTCTGCTGTTCCAGCTTGGCCAATCGGCGCAGTTGCATATCCAAGATGGCTTGCGCCTGTATCTGCGACAATTTAAAGTTCTTCATCAGGCTGGTCTTAGCAGCCTCGGCGTTATCTGCCTTCTTGATTGTCTGTATGACTTCGTCCAGATTATCCAGGGCAATCCTGAATCCTTCCAGGATATGTGCTCTGTCCTTTGCCTTCTGCAGCTCGAACTTGGAGCGGCGGGTGATGACCTCGCGCCGAAAATCTA
>VGOF01000192.1 GCA_016875975.1 Chloroflexota bacterium
TATCCAGGTGCCAGAAGATAACCCCGCTTGTTCCAATTGAGCATGATGCCAGCCCTTGCAGTACTATACCGTTACCAACCGCACCCGCAGCCTGGTCGCCGCCACCACCAGCAACCGGCGTTCCTTCAGGTAATCCAAGGGTCTTGGCTGATTCTTTACTTACGTAGCCGCTTATCTCCGTTGACTCGAAGCAGTCAGGCAACCATTCCCGGGGTATGGCTAATATCTGTGTCATCTCATCAGACCACTTTCGCTTTGCCACATTGAACAGAAGCGTTCCTGATGCATCGGAAACATCTGTAGCTAAGACATTTGTCATTCTGTATCTAATGTAGTCTTTGGGCAGAAGCACATTAGAAACTTTTGTGTAGATTTCCGGCTCATTCTGGCGTAGCCATAGTATCTTGGGAGCTGTGAATCCGGCCAAAGCCTGGTTATAAGTCAGTTCAATCAGCTTATTGAAGCCGATGGTATCGGTGATTTCGCGGCATTGTATTTCGGTACGCTGGTCATTCCATAATATCGCTGGGTGGAGTACCTCACCATGTTTGCCCAAAAACACCGAGCCGTGCATCTGGCCGGAAAGCCCAACGCCAGCTATTTCAATCTTTGAATTGGTGATTGAATGCGCTTTATCCAGACAGTTACGGGTTGCAGAAACAGTTGCCTTCCACCATGTCTCGGGAGCTTGCTCTGACCATTTTGGCCTGGGAGTAAGCAGCGGGTATTCCGCATCCGCTGATGCAGTTATATTTCCAGCTTCAGAGACCAGTAGGACTTTGGCTCCAGTAGTGCCAATATCGATTCCCAGAACGCATCTCAGGCTTTTTGCCTTCATTTCCTTCTACGGCTTGCTTGCACACCCTGAATAAACTTATCATCAAGCCCCAGAGCTTTATAGACGGCTTTGTATGCGGCAACAGCATCGTGTTCTGCCTGTGCCTGTCTTAATGTCCTGTCATCGATTTTCGCCGCAACAGAATCGATGAATTCCCACTGGTAAATGCTACGTTTTATTGCCTCAATTTGGTCCTCAGTGTAGGGGAACAGGTCAAATCCCACGCGCTCTCCGTTTTGACCATATCCGGCGCGGCGCAGTTCTATCGCCAAATCTAGTGTCTGCATAAAGTATGAAGCACCCACCATGTTATCATCATCAAAATTGCCCCAACCAGAATTTCCGTGTTGATGCCCGAGCAGGTTTTCCCTGGCAAGCAGTGCTGCATACTCTGCCAGTGGTTCCCCGTTCATAATCAGGTGCTGCCAGTCCATGTTCACCTTGAGATTATCGGTGGATACGCCCTGCTCTCTCACCTTGTTTATAACGTAAAGGGTCATGCCTATATCTCTCATCAGTATTCTCATAGCTGGTTCGGAGTTCTTATGTTCCAATAGCACAACGACACCCAGTCCATTTGCCCAAGCTACTATCTCAGCGATTGCTGAAATGAACTGCTCCCATACCTCGTTGTAAAGAACCTGGAAAGAATAGTTATAGCCTTCGCCACCTGGCCAGATTATAAATTTAGCCCCCACGTCTGCGGCAAGTGAAACTCCTCTCTTGGCTATCTCTACGGATTCCTTACGAATTTCCTTATCGGGGTTGATAAATGAGCCCAGAGAATATTTTGGATCTGAGAACAATCCTAATGCGATGGCGTACAGGTCGCACTGTCCCAGTGCTTTTCTCACTTTGTCCACATTCTCTTCATTGACCTCGCCTGGGTAGTGAAATTCGTAGCCATCTACCAAATCACCGAGCCCATCGACAGCTCTGCGTACCTTAGAAGGCATATCTTCCTCTGTGACTTCCTGGTGGTAGCCTGAAGGCATGAAGCGTGTGGCATTTGGCCCGAAGGCCCAGATACCGACGCTGTTCTTGACTCTATCCATGAAAGCTCCCTTTTCCTGCATATTCAGTTTCACATTGTATCTGTATTCAGCTTATTGTTACAAGAATGACTGCTGTTTGGCTGGATTGCTTATCAAAGTGTGGTTACAGGGAAAAACGCAACTTCTGATTCCATTAAACCCATGTGCTGCAGTTCAAGGCTGAACAGTTGGGCTTTACAGGTATCATATGCGCTGGACTTTGTTTTTAACGCTATGAATATAGCTTTTTTTACATTTTTAAGTGGGCCATTGGGGACAGTTCCCGAACTCCTGTTTGAGAGAAGCTGGCTTATTCCAGTATTGCAGGGGTTGCTCGGAGGATAAATACTGAGTTACTCCTTGATCTTCTCTTTCTTTTCGGCTTTACTGCCAATTATCTTCTTGATATCTGTTGTAAGCCTTGGCAAATGCTGCTCAAGAGGTTGCGGCAAGGCATCGAAAAACAGGCTATTTGCGGTTAAATACTCAAGATTTTTGGGCAATATATCCTTAATGCGTACTGGTATAATTGGTTTTTTATTGTTGTGGGCTATAGTGGTCTCTTTTCTTACCGAATCAGAATTATCTGAGGAATCGGATACCACAAGTAAAAATGATTTGCTCGCCCTGATAGCCTCTCCAAGTAATTTGGGGTAATCTTGACCAGCTGCCAAATCCTCACACCAGAAGGGACTGATGTTGTTGCTCTTTAAGTAGGCATAAATTTTGGCAGCGGCATCCTTATCAGGATAAGCAAAGCTGATAAATACGTCGTGGCACAATTTATTTGTCAACAGCTGTGCGGCGCTTGATGTCTGTTTATCGTCAACGGGATCGCCCAGAAATTGCAATGAAATTCTTAGTACGGTTTCTGCATCTCCGAGGAAAGGGTAATGAGTTTCACCTTCCAGCGGGACAAAGCGCGCATTCGGTATCAGAGAAGCCAGTTCAAGGCCAGCCTTGAATACAATTACCCTATCTCCCTTGCGATGAATAACGAGTGTTGGGCTCTTAACCAATGGACAAAGCTGGGTAGCATCAAGCGTAAAGAACATTTCAAGCCACCGAGCATGGAATTCAGGTGTAGTATTTTCCTGTTGTATGCCCACAAATAACTCGAGCTCATTGACGTTTGCCCTTGGGTTAGTAAGGCTCGCAATTGTTCGTTCACCAATCCAATTTTTACGTTGACGTATCAATGATATTATGGAGGCTTTGAATTCCTCTGATAGATATTTTCCGTAATGTGCGTAAGTGCCGTAAAGGATAAGTTGAGTAACACGATCGGGGAACTTGGCAGCGTAGGCAATGGACACAGGTCCGGCTATTAATGAGCCATTTAATATAACTTTATCCAGTTTAAGGTAGTTTACGACTGCTTCCAAGTCTGAGAGCTCTGACTCTAGCGAAAAGTAAGTACGCTTGCGGTCGGATAATCCTGCTCCATGCATGTCGTACATCACGACTGTATGATAACGCGCAAAGCTATCGAAAAAATTGCGAATTTCTGGCACTGTCTTATAAGGATTTATTACCGCAAAATAACCCGGAGGCATAACCATTGGTGGTCCGTTGCCAATGACTGAATACGCGATGCGGGCACCGTCAGGATTGGTGCAAAATCCTATATTCTCCACTGCCTGTTCCTCTTCCGCATAAATTATACCTGCAGAGCTATGCTATGTAAATAAACCCATTGTCA
>VGOF01000193.1 GCA_016875975.1 Chloroflexota bacterium
CATTCCTCGGCGGGCTGTTGACACAGCACTTCGGCTGGAGAAGTGTATTCCTGTTGAATGTCCCTTTGGGCATTATCGTCATTGCCGCTGTCTTTTGGCGGTTCCGCGGGGACTGGGCCGAGGCCAAAGGAGAGAGGTTCGATATCATTGGCTCCGTACTCTATAGCCTGATGCTACTGGTGATGATATATGGTTTCACCTTGCTGCCCGGGATGTTGGGTGTCGTTTTCATTGCAGCGGGTGCCCTGGGCCTGGCTATTTTCGTATGGTGGGAGATGAGGGCAGACAGCCCGGTGTTGAACATCGGTCTCTTCAGAAAGAACACGGTGTTTGCCATGTCCAACCTGGCTGCCTTGATAAACTACAGCGCCACCTTCGCCGTGGGTTTCCTGCTCAGCCTCTATCTCCAGTATAACAAAGGTCTAAGCCCCAGGGATGCCGGCATTGTCCTGGTAGCTGCTCCAGTAATCCAGGCTATCTTCTCGCCCATGGCCGGGAGGCTTTCTGACAGGGTTGAACCGCGACTTGTGGCTTCAGTAGGGATGGGGCTGACAGCAGCGGGGCTTTTCATGTTCACTTTTCTCAATAGCAGCACCAGCATAAGCTACATAGTGATGGCGCTGGTGATACTGGGCTTCGGTTTTGCGCTGTTCTCGTCGCCAAATACCAATGCGGTGATGAGCTCGGTGCAGAACAGGTCTTTCGGTGTGGCTTCAGCCACGCTGGCCACCATGCGCCAGGTGGGAATGATGCTGAGCATGGGGCTGGCTATGCTGCTGTTCGCACTTAATATGGGCAGGGTACAGATATCTCCAGAGCATTATCCCATGCTACTCACCAGCGTACACACTGCATTCATTGTTTACACCCTGCTCTGCGTGGGAGGCATCTTTGCCTCACTGGCCCGTGGCAAAATGCGGTAAACAGTCGCAGCCAGCCTACCAGTTAATTACACCTTTTGCTAAAATAGTGTGACAATGTTCCTCGTGTTTACAGCCGGTAAAACAACGCCATGAGGATAATCAATAAGGGGTTCAGAAATTCCGTAGCTGTTCTGTTAGCCGTGGCTCTGTGCTTGCCGCTGTTCGGTTGCGGCAGTGCTAACATTGACTGCGACTTCAACCGCGATGGCAAGGTTGATTTCTTCGAACGAATATTCTGCACGCCACTGCAAGCTGTAATAGAGCAGCCATCTGGAGCTGGCGAAGCGCCAATAGTCGCATCAGGTGGTACACTTGTTACCTATATTGAGTCACCGCCCCTTGGTGAGATTGCCGTACTGGTGCGGACACCACTTATCCAGCGCTACCCAGAGGGTGCCCCTGTGGTGATTCATGTACCGCCCTTTTATACTCCGGTAACTGGCTTTCACCAGGGATTCGATACTACAAGGCTCGGTGCCATTTACGTCTCTTTTTTGTGGCCCGGAAAGGACGACGTCAGGACTGGCACTCGGAGCCAGGGGGAAAACGACTATGGTGGGCACAACTGCCTGGCGGCGCTTCGCGATGTTATCCGCTTTGCCCTCGGTCTCATTAATGACGTCAATGGCTATTCTATGGACCAACTGTTTGAAACAAAAGCGCTTACTAACAACGTTGGTGTTTTCGCTTTCTCACACGCTGGTATTGCAGCCACCAATGTCCTGGCTCAACATGGCGCAGAAATGCCGGGCATAAGATATTTTGTGGGTCACGAGAACCCAACCATCGATGCCATCAGCTCGTTTGACCTGGGATATTACGACGACAATCGCAAACCAGTGCTTAACCCTTACTATAATCCAGGTGGGTACTCATCGAAGTCTGTTGACATTGACTACTCAAAAGTGGGATGGAAGCGAGATGAGCAATATCCCCAGGGGCGTCCTTATATCGGCACACTCGTCGGCGCTCATTACGTCTTGCCCGATAACGTACCCCAGATGTGGGGAAAGCGCTACTATTCCATCGCACTCACTCAAGCTCTGCTGGACAGTGGAGCGCTTACCTCTGGCAATTGGCCTCGTGACATGGCCACGCCTGAGGAAACACGTAAGAACTGGCCAATGCGAACCACTATGGATGCCTATCCTCTTCTGCGCTCCTCAACACCCCAACTCAAGGTGATGTTGGTATTTGCGGACGAAGACCATCTTCAGCCACAGGCAGACAAACCGCACATCCACCAGGCTTATGACGGGTTCAGAGAGGCAGCCGGATTATGGCTGCGTCTCAATCCAGACCTGGCATATGTCAGCAATGTTGTGGCTAGATTTGTTAGGGGCTCGGTTGATTTGTCCGACTTTTCCGAGCTGCCCGCTAATGTAGAACTTAGTAACTGGACAAATGCCAGCGACTGGGGGTATCCGTATCTCCCTCGGCCGATAGCTCTCCTTGTGCCCCTGACAGCCGTGGCCGAGATGGCTGACCGGGTGCAAGCTGGTAACTGGCGCCCCAACCTCAACGACGTATTGTTCCAAACACCGCGCTAAAACCGCGATTTCATGCGCTCAATGCTCTGTAGCCCCAAATGGCTACAATCGTCCCTGCAATCAGAAAACATCATAGTGACTATGTTTAGAGTGAATTTGTGACTTCTGCAGAGGCAGTTATCAGCCTTCTGCCAGTATCTGGTTTATCTCCTTCTTCATCTGTACCACATCAAAAGGCTTGGCGATATAGCGTGCTTTGGTTTTCTTCAGGAACTCCTGTGTCCTGGTCCCGATGACATCGCCGGTGACAAATACCACTCGCCTGGCCAACGATTTGGTTATCTTATTCATACGCTGGTACAACTCGGGCCCGCTCATGCCTGGCATCTTGACGTCAAGCAGTATCAGGCTGTACCTCTTCTTCTGGACCAACTCCAGTGCATCTTCTGCGTTATCCACACACTCCACCTCGTGTCCCTCCTCCTCTAATGCTCGCCTGAGCAGGTCCCGCACCGTAGCTTCGTCGTCTACCACCAGCATCCTGGCCGTGGCTACCTTGGGCATCTCTGAGGCAGGTGCTTCGGCCATGGGCAATTGCTCTGGTTCAATGACGATGGGCAATTCCACAATGAAGATGGCTCCTTTGCCTGGCTTGCTCTCCGCCCATATTTTGCCACCGTGTTCAACGACTATGCCGTAGCAGATGCTCAGCCCCAGCCCCGTGCCCTCTCCCACCTGCCTGGTGGTAAAGAAGGGATTGAATATCTTCTCCAGGTTCTCCCTGGCTATGCCTGGCCCATCGTCCTTGAATGATATCCTGATGTTATCCTTTGTTTTCTCCGTCTTTATCAGCAGCTTGCCTTTGCCGTGAGATGCTTTCATCTCGGCCTCGGCGTTGATGATGAGGTTGAGGAACACCTGCTGCAGTTGGCCTCCATCGGCAACGGTGATGGGCAGGTCGGGGCCTAGCTTTGTGGTGACCTTTACGTTGCTTGTTTTGAGGTGATAAGCTCTTAGGGCGAGCGTGGTGCTAATGACATCGTTGATATTGACGAAGTCCCGTTGTGGCTTGGTCTGGCGGGCAAAGGCGAGCAGCCTTTTCACTATGCCTGCCACCCGCTGGGCGCCTTCGTTTATCATCTCCACGTCCTTCT
>VGOF01000194.1 GCA_016875975.1 Chloroflexota bacterium
GGTTCTACTGCTGATAGCATATAGATGTTCGCGATGATACTCGGAAAGGTTGGTAGCATCGAGGATAACAGATATACCATCCTGCAAAAGTTGCCCTATCAGCGCATGGCAAGCATCAAAAAGGCGCGTGCTTTCTTCTTGACTGTAGGAGGGAGAACTGAATAACACCTTGCGCAAAGCATCGCTCTCCACGATACAGAAAGGTGTTTTTTCAGCAAGTTCACGACAGAAATAGGACTTACCCGTGCCCGGCAATCCACTCACTACTACAAAAGCCGGCTTGACAACCGGCTCAGGAAGCACACCAAGAGCACTCCTCAACCATTGCACGTCCTGACTTAGCTGATTCTTCCTTGTTTGCACTGGCACATCCCCGGACATGCTGCACTCCCAAGCTATTATAGCAGGTTGAACAGAAAGTGCAGCCTCGAATTGCCCCTTGACAAACCCCGAGCCGCCATTTATAATGTGCACAAATATATTGCCTGCAAACTATCTGAGTGCCAATAATGTATGATGCCAGAAAACATATTTGTTTTAACCTGGGGCGAGTGATGCGTCGGGTATATGACCACTATGAAAGGCGGTTGGCACCTTTCGGCCTGACTTCTCCCCAGTACTTCGTGTTCAACGCCCTGTGGATGGGTGACGGCATCAGTGTCGGCGAGTTAGGAGAACGTGTCTCCCTTGACAGCTCCACGCTTACCGGAATTATTGACAGGCTAGAGAAAAGTGGCTACGTGGAACGCAAAACAAACCCAGACGACCGCAGGTCTATATTGATATTCCTAACAGACAAGGCACGTGACGTGGGGCCTAAAATACTGGACTTCGCCGACGAACTGGATTCCAAGCTGCGCCAGCTAGCGACAGCCGATGATATGGCAACCTTTGAACGTGTACTCCGAGCACTGGGAGAAACACCAGAATGAAGAGACTGAAAACCAGGTCGGCCGCCACACCTCGATTAGCATAACGTCGTTTTTTCATATTAGGAAAACATAAAGGGAGAATGCAATGGCTAAGAAGCAGACGCAAACAAAACAACTCACTGACGCTGAACAGGAAATATATAAGCGTTTTATCGACTGGATGAGACAGACCTGGTGGGATTTGCCCGAAGCAGAAGAATTGATGCCAATGATGATGACTCTTTACACGCCTGAGGAGGCTGCGTTCCTAACAGGCATGCCCTTTGGAGGCAAAGGCCTAGACGAACTATCACAGTTAAAGCAAATGGAGCCAGAAAAGCTACAGAAGAAGTTGGATTCCCTGGCCAAGAAGGGACTTGTCTTCCGTTCCGTCAAGGGCGACAACATCCGTTACAGCCTGAATGACGGTTTCTTCATCCAGCGTTCTACCTTCTGGCCAGGCAGGACCGATGCCAGAACCAAAACCATGGCATCAATAGCCAACCAGTACTTCTTCCACGGATTCATGGACCAATCGGCCTACAGCGAACAGAAGGGGCTGAGGGTTCTGCCTATCGAAAAGACGGTAAAGGATGCCAAGGAGATCCTCCCCTACGAAGAGGTAGTCAAAGTGCTCGATTCACAGGACTATTTCGCCGTCGCCACCTGTCCTTGCAAACACAAGAAAAACTTAGCCCCCGATACCCCCAACTGCACATATCCTACCGAGGTTTGCCTGCATTTCGGCCGTCTGGCACACTACATGGTTGAAAACGAGTTGGGCCGCGAGATTACCCGCAAGCAAGCGGAAGATGTATTGCGCCTGAGTGCCGAATCAGGGCTTGTTCATGCAATATCAAACCACCAGGAGGGGGTGGATACAATCTGTAACTGCTGTAAATGTTGTTGCATCTTCTTCGAGGCATATTACAAACTAAATCATTCTACCAGTCTGACGCCCTCCAACTACCAGATTCACACTAACACCGAAACATGCATAGGTTGCGGCCTATGTGTAAAACGCTGCCCGATGGAGGCTTTGCACCTTGAGGACTTCCCGCAAGCCAAGGGTAGAATCACGCTAATGACTGGTGGCAACGGCAAGGAACGCACCGAACTTAGGAACAAGACTGGCAAGGTCTCAGTAGTTAATACAGACCTCTGCATCGGCTGCGGCGTCTGTGCCTATAAGTGTTCCACAAAATCGCTGGTGCTCGAAAGACGAGAGCCTGTACAACATCCACCTAAGACCGGGCGTGACTACTTCATGCAATACATGGCTGACCGCCAGGCTGGGGTAGCTCATCTGCGAAAGCCATAAGTAAGAAGGGAAGGAGATGTTCAAATGAAGATGAGCACGACAAGCCTAGAAGTTTACCAGAAACTGGCTGACTCTTTAGACAAATTACCCATAGGCTTTCCCCGCACCAAATCCAGAGTTGAGCTACAAATCCTGGAAAAGTTGTTTTCAGAAGAAGAGGCCCATGTCGCCAGTCACATGACTGGCACCAGCGAAACCGCGGAAACCATAGCCCAAAAAGCCGGACTATCCAAAGACGCAGTAGAGCCAAAACTCGCCTCCATGCTGAGCCGGGGCATGATATGGAGTTCGGTAAAAGATGGTGTAAGGAAATATCGTCTGGCCCCATTTATGGTGGGATTTTATGAGCAACAGTCCGAGACCATGGATGACGAGTTGGCACATCTATTCGAACACTATTGGATGGATGGCGGCGGCAAGGGGATAATGAAATATCACCCAGATACCCACCGCGTTGACCCGGCACATGAAGCTCTCAAGAAAACCGAGGCAATCCTGCCCTATAACGATGTCAGAAAGTTGATGGAGCAGGCAAAATCCTTCCAGGCACGCAATTGCATCTGCAGAAGACAGCAGGAATTGCTGGATACCAAGAAATGCGACTTCCCTGTCAGGAACTGCATCTCCTTCTTCCCCATGGAACTACCACAAGTCCCAAATACAATCACCAAAGAGGCAGCATTGAAACTACTCGACGAAGCTGAAGAAATGGGTCTGGTTCACTGCGTGGCCAACCAGCAAAACGGACTTTACTGGGTATGCAACTGCTGCGGTTGTTGCTGCGGCATCTTAAGGGGCATCCTCGAGCTAGGCATCGAGAACACCAGCGTCAGGGCAAATTATTTTGCAGAGGTCGACTCGGACAAATGCAATAGCTGCGGAATTTGTGAAGACCGTTGCCACATGAACGCCATCTCGATAAACGGCACAGCTTCGATAGACCAAGTCAAATGCATCGGTTGCGGCGTCTGCATCACTGGCTGTCCCACTGACGCCTTAAACCTCAAGCTGAGACCTGATGCTGAGCTGATAACACCCGTGGAAAACTACAAGGCATGGGAACAAGCACGCCTACGCAACCGAGGATTATCACACTAAGAGGAAAAACGTGTCGCTAAGTGAAGACATAAAGGACTTCGGCCTCGACCTGGGCTACAGTAACGTAGGCATCACCACAGCCGATAGCTTCCCAGAATACACCGCCGAGCTCAACGGCAGGCGAGACATGT
>VGOF01000195.1 GCA_016875975.1 Chloroflexota bacterium
GAAGGCCTGCCGGTAATGGTAACAGTAGTGCTGGCGCTGGGAATGAGACGGATGGCACAAAGAAATGCGCTAATTAGGAAATTGCTGGCAGTGGAAACGATGGGTGCTGTCACCGTCATCTGCTCAGATAAGACAGGCACATTAACCGAGAGCGAGATGACACTGCGACAGATATACCTGCCCGACAGGACTATAGAGGTTACCGGCGTCGGCTATCGCCCCGAGGGAGAGTTTTTGGAAAATGGCAAAAAGCTTGACCCCACAAAAGACGAAAGTCTGTCCTTAGCACTCAGAATTAGCGCTCAATGCAATGACTCAATCCTGAAATCGGATGGCGATAAGCACCAGATACTTGGTGACCCTACTGAAGGCGCTTTCCTTGTTGCAGCCCTTAAGGCTGGCCTGAGCCAACAGAAACTGCAGGAGGAACAGCCACGCCTGGCTGAAATGCCCTTCTCCAGCGATAAACGCTATATGGCTACCCTCCACCCCTGCCAGGATAGAAATGCGATAGCCTATGTGAAAGGGTCGGTGGATAAGGTACTGGCGATGAGTCGTTCAATACTGGAGAACGGCATAGTTCAGGAGATGACACCCGACAGAAAGGCTAAGGTCGAAGAAACGAACCTGGAAATGGCATCAAGGGCACTACGGGTGATGGCCCTGGCTTACGTCGAGTGTTCAACCGCACCGGAAAAGCTTTCCCATAATTATCTGGATGGCGCTTTGACATTTGTAGGACTGGTGGGACTGATTGACCCGCCAAGGGCTGAGGCCAAGAAGGCAGTGGCAGACTGCAAACGGGCCGGCATCAAAGTAGTGATGATAACAGGAGACCAGAAGGCTACAGCGGTAGCGATTGCCGAGGAGCTTGGACTGCATCCTGGCGACGCAATAACCGGCCTGGAACTGGATAAGATGAGCGAAGACGAGCTGAGCAAAAATGTTGAGCGGATTTCGGTCTTCGCCCGAGTTGAACCCTTGCACAAGCTCAAAATAATCAACGCCTTCAAATCAAAGGGATACACCGTGGCTATGACAGGGGACGGAGTCAACGACGGGCCGGCGTTGAGGTCAGCAGACATCGGAATAGCTATGGGCATCAAAGGCACCGACGTAGCTCGCGAAGCGTCGGATATGGTCCTTACCGATGACAATTTTGCTTCCATAGTCTCCGCAGTTGAAGAAGGCCGAATTGTATTCAGCAACATCCGCCGCTCTGTTTTCTACCTGTTGAGCACCAACATGGGCGAGCTTTTTGTATGGATAGCAAGCATCTTAGCAGGCATTCCCCTTCCAGTGGTAGCTGTTCAAATTCTCTGGATAAACCTGGTCACCGATGGTGTCTGCACCATACCTTTAGGTCTGGAACCTAAGCACAGTAATGTCCTCGAAGAGCCACCACGCCATCGAAAAGCCGGAATCGTCTATGCCGGGATGTTGCTCAGAATTGCATTTGTAGCCCTGTTTATGTCAATGGGGACTTTGTGGCTATTCAAGTGGGAGCTACCGAAAGTAGGATTGGAAGAAGCCCGGACTATCGCCTTCTGCATTCTGGTGGCTTTTCAGTGGTTCAACGCCCTGAATGCCCGCTCTGACAGCCAGTCCGTTTACAAGCTGGGATTGCTCAGCAATCGGTGGTTGATAGGCGGAATAGGGGTGGCTATTCTGCTCCAGATGATGGTGGTCTATGTGCCTGCTTTCCAAACGTTGTTCTATACCGTGCCGCTTGGCATCGAGGACTGGGTAATCATCATCCTGGTTGCTAGCAGCATCCACGTCGCCGAGGAACTGCGCAAGGCAATTGCTCCTCGAATTTTCCGCTGGGGAAAATAGAAGGCAACATAACTGTAGGGCACCTGACGGACAGTCATTAAAGGAGGCATAATATCATGGCCTGGTTAATTCTATCTCTGGCTATCCTTCTGGAAATCTGCGGTACCACCTGCATGAAACTGTCGCAGGGCTTCACCAGGCTGGTGCCGTCCATCTTGATATTCGTATTCTACGCCCTTTCCTTCGTCTCTTTCACCTTTGCGCTGCGGCGCATAGACCTGAGCTTCGCCTATGCGGTGTGGGCCGGAATAGGCGTGCTAATCGTTGGCACAATTGGCATTCTGTACTTCAAGGAACCTGTCTCCGCCCTCAAAATTGCCTCGATGGTGCTGATAGCCGTCGGGGTGGCAGGCTTATACGGCAGCGACATTTTACTTCGCTAATCGCGGAGGAGAATGACGCGAAACTGGCAAAATGTAGGGACAGGTAAACAGGTAAAAATGTAGGGACATACCTTAAGGTCTGTCCGCTGCGGGCGGGTTTGAAAACCCGCCCCTACATCTTAGTAACGGTTGCCCCGCGCCTGCCGGCAATCAACATACCCACCACAATGCCCAGCGCACCAACCAGCACCCCCACCACCAGCACCTGAAGCGGACCCCAGCCGCCTGTCTGTGGAGTTGGAGTCGGGTATGGATAGGGATATGGAGGTTGTGGATAGGCTGGCTGATAGGTAAAACGCGCCACGTGGCTGGCCCAGGCGCCCGAAGAAAACAGCCACATCTTCCAGGTATGCTGACCTATTGGTTCGGATGATTCTGGGTGAAATGGCCCAAAGGTCCACGAGCCGGCGCGGTTCAGGTAGTGCCGATAGATGAGCCAGTGCGGGGAAAGCCCGCTGCCAGGCGGATAGTACTCTGCCAGGTAGAAATACCCCGGAGAGCTTACCTGGACTGTCAAATAAAACGGCTCGTCTCCAAACTTGGTCCTAACCTGCCCATCTTCGCCAACAAAATAGGCGTTATGTATATAGGGAAGTGCCATTGAAGATGACGGTGGCGGATAATAGGAACTGCTGCACTCGGATTTCACCCCGGCAGGCATCATGGGCTGTCCGCCTTCTTCCGGCGGATTCCAGGCCTGGTCGGGGTCGCTGGGCGGCTGCGGATTCTGGGCAAAGGCTGTCCCCGCCATAACTGCCAGCGAGGCCACTGCCAGCATAGCAGCCAGGGCAACCAGGGCAATTCGGTGTGTTCTCATCGCTCTCCTCCTTAGGGGCATTTCTAAAAGAAAGAACGCCAAAAGGAGCAAATGGTTTAGGGCTAACGCTTCCGCAGCAACAGCCTTACCTGCCCAATGCATCTTGAAAACCATAGCGCTGCATAGTAGTATTGAGCCTGGGTCGTGCTAGACGGGGAACTAGCGGTGCCCTGTACCCGAGATCCGCTATAGCGGGGTTGAATTCCGATTTAGAGGTTTTTGTCTTTCAGGACTGCTCCGGTCAAGTGGCGTTGAGGGCTGGGTCTTGCGCGGCGGAGGGCTACAAACCCCGTCAGGTCCGGAAGGAAGCAGCGGTAAGTAGCTTTACTCCGGGTGCCGCAAGGCTACCTGGTCGGAGCTGGCTAACCGGCGTAAGCTGGAGGGCAAAATCGACGGTCGGTGCACGACCCAT
>VGOF01000196.1 GCA_016875975.1 Chloroflexota bacterium
CTTCGATGAAAGTCTGGCCTCCAAAGCCTGGATTGACGGTCATTATTAGCACCAGATCGAGCATAGATAATACTTCGTCTATAGCGTTGATGGGGGTTGCTGGGTTCAGTGCTACCCCCGCTTTGACTCCCAGGCCCTTTATCATCTCGATAAGGCGATGCAGGTGCTGGCTGACCTCGACATGCACTGTAATTATGTCAGCGCCGGCCTTAGCAAACTGAGATATATGCTTCTCAGGCTGCTCTATCATCAGGTGGACATCCAGGGGAAGGGTGGTCTTGGGGCGAAGGGATGCTACCACAGGAGCGCCGATGGTGATGTTGGGCACGAAGTGCCCATCCATGACATCCACGTGGATGTAGTCAGCGCCGGCCGCAGCTACCTCGGCTATCTGCTCGCCGAGGCGGCTGAAATCGGCAGAAAGGATGGAAGGGGCCAGCTTAATTTGTTTTCCCGGCATCGTTTTTACTGACCAGTCGTTTTGCCCTAGCCAAGGCCAATGTTACTTGCTCAGGAGCAGTGCCTCCAGATACGTTGCGCCCGGCCAGAGAGCTTTCGAGTGTGATTTGCTGTGCTTCCTTGTCAAAAAGCGGCGAGAAGCGCTGATACTCCTTCAGCGTCAGTTCCTGCAATCTCTTTCCTTTGCTAATAGCATATTGTACCAGCTTGCTTACTGTCTCATGTGCCTGGCGAAAGGGCAGGCCCTTCTTAGCCAGATAGTCGGCAAGGTCAGTAGCCAGGATGTATGAACTGGACATAACATCTTTCATGCGGGTGTCACTGAGTTTCATTGTTTTCACCAGGCCTGTCAATACATTGAGGCTGGCCAGCAGCGTGTCAGCGGTGTCGAAAAGCGCTTCTTTGTCTTCCTGCAAATCCCGGTTATAGGCCAGGGGCAGCCCTTTCATGATTGTTAAAAGGCCTATAAGGTTGCCATAAACCCTTCCCGTTTTGGCTCGTGCTAGCTCAGCTACATCAGGATTCTTCTTTTGAGGCATTATGCTGCTGCTGGTAGCATAGGCATCGTCGAGTTCCACAAAACCAAATTCAGCCGAGGACCATAAAATGACTTCTTCTGCCAGTCTGGATAAATGCATCATGGTGGTAGCAGCAGCACTCTGGTATTCGATGGCAAAATCACGGTCAGAGACTGCGTCCAGGCTGTTGGCACTTACCTTACTAAAACCGAGTTCCTTGGCCACAAAATGGCGGTCAATAGGGTAATTGACTCCTGCCAGGGCACCACTGCCAAGGGGCATGATATCTACTCGTTTCAGGCAATCCTGGAACCTTTCTGCATCTCGCTGTAGCATCTCAAAATAGGCCAGTATGTGGTGGGCAAAGAGGATAGGCTGCGCCTGCTGCAGGTGAGTATAGCCGGGCATTACGACCTTCTTGTTAGCTTCGGCTACCCTTATTAAAGCCTGCTGGAAGCTCCCGACCTTTTCTACCGTCTCTACGATTATCTCTTTGAGGTAAAGGCGTAAGTCGAGGGCGACCTGGTCATTTCGCGAGCGGGCTGTGTGTAGTTTGCCAGCAACATCGCCAACTATTTCGAACAGTCGACTCTCGATGTTCATGTGTATATCTTCAAGCTCGAGTTTGAATTTGAATTGTCCCCTCTCGATTTCCTCTTGTATAGTCCGCAATCCCGAGATGATGAACTCGGCGTCTTTCAGCGTTATTATTTTCTGTTTGGCCAGCATTTTGGCGTGGGCAATGCTGCCAGTAATGTCCTGCTGGTACAATCGCCAATCAAAGGGTATAGATGCAACGTACTGTGATACGGTTTTATCGATTTCCTTCTGAAATCGACTTCGCAAGTGTTCTCTAGCTTTCTTATCCATGTTTCCCCCCACTCACTAACTTGCAAATCGTCTTATGCAGCCAGGCCCAATCTGGGGCAAACTGGAAGGCCATCAGTAGTTGCTTATCGGCCAACTCGTATTGCTCCTCGTTTCTATATATCACAGCTTGTTCCAGACATGTCTCAGCCATCTTGGGGTCTGCTTTCCTGTTTTTGCCTTGCTTCAGGTGCTTGAGCCTGCGTTTGATGTATGACTTAAGCAGCAACCCATCAATGAAAGAGGATGGGGATAGAAATGAGAACGGTGCTGAGGCTGCAACAATCGCAGCCTGGAAGCACTCTGTGGCCTTCTGGTCATCCCCTAAATACATGTGTACTTCGCCCAGCACCAGGTGTGTCTCGGTTTGGCTAAAATCCAACTCCAGAGCTCGATTCAGCTCACCGATTGCCAACCCCAGGTATTTCCCCAGGGCTAAGCCGTTGCCAATGCCCCGGCTTACTGCCAGTAAAGGTGCTGCAACGTATGTTTTGCCCAGCTCCCTGTGATATCTTTCGATTTCTGTGTTGAGCCTGATAGCTTCCTTGAAACTCCCCACCGCCATGTCAAAATCGAATTCCTTCTTCTTGCGGTCGCGATAGTGCAATCCCTGCTTGAAGCGATTTTCCGCTTCGTCTGGAGGTGGCTGGTGGAATAGCTGCATCTGCTGTTGTCTCCTATATATCAGGGCGAAGCCTACTTCCTTTTGGTGCCTTTCTTATCTTCCTTGCTGCCCTGTATTCGCGCCTGCAATTTCACCGGCAGTCCCCAGATATGGATGAAGCCAGGTGAGGCAGCATGGTCGAACAGATCGCCTTTATCATAGGTAGCCAGCTTGTGGTCATATAGCGAAACGGGTGACCTTCTCCCAACTACCGTACAAGTCCCCTTATGAAGCTTGGCCCTTATGGTGCCAGAAACATGCTTTTGGGCGTTTTCCAGATATGCAGTCAGGTCTTGCCTCAAAGCACTGAACCACAACCCATCATAGATGATATCCGAAAGCTCACTGGTGACTTTCTCGTTGAAGCGTAGTTGCTGCCGCGACAAAGTCATGGCTTCCAGAGCACGATGTGCTTTTAGCAGCACTGTAGCTGCTGGCGCCTCGTATATTTCTCTCGATTTGATTCCCACCAGCCTGCTTTCCACGTGGTCAACCCTGCCTACCCCATGCTGGCCTGCCAGGTCATTGAGGCGCTGGATGAGACCAACACCATCCAGCTTCTTGCCATCGAGGCTGACAGGGGTTCCCTTCTCAAAGCCGATTTCCACATAACCCGGCTTATCTGGTGTTGCCGCAGGGGATTTAGTCCAGGCAAAGACCTCTTCCGGCGGTTCTATCCAGGGGTCTTCCAAGACGCCGCATTCTATGCTTCTGCCCCAGAGGTTCTCGTCTATGGAGTAGGGGCTTTTTACGGTGATTGGTATCGGGATGCCGTGTTTCTCAGCATAGGCGATGGTCTGCTCACGAGTCATACCCCATTCACGAGCCGGGGCGACTACCTTTAGCTCCGGAGCCAGAGCTACCGTGCTCACGTCGAAGCGGACTTGGTCGTTGCCTTTGCCTGTGG